>NZ_JBJPHS010000042.1:0-17046 GCF_052939495.1 Phormidesmis sp. 146-12
AAGGTGGAAAATATTGCTTTTCGGCTTAGACCTCTTATTCCCGATAAAGTCTACTGTCTAAAGTCCAACGCCCAATATCCAAGACCCCATCCAACAAAAACTGGGATCAAAAGCTTTCACTTTCAACCCCAGACAAGGTAGCTGCACTTAACTTAAATCCACATCATCAGGAAACCAACAGCACGACTAGCCCTGAACGGCTTTACGACGACGAGACGCAGCCAGCAGACCAACAACGCCTAGACCTGCCAGAGTAGCGGGTTCGGGAACGTGAACAGACGCAGCAGACAGCGCAAAGTCAGAGTTTTTGGAGCCAGACGGATAGTTGCCCTTGGCATCTTTGACTTTTACGGGGGTGAGGCTAAACCCAGCGATTTCAGTTTTGCCAAAGGGGTTGAGAATGTTGTAAGACCCACCCTCATTGGTGAGAGAAGGCGAAACATTCACCACAGAGCCACCGGGGAGACTCCAAACGGCTGTGTTGTTGCTCGTTACCGTGAGTTTACCGACCGTGTTGAGAACACCGCCCGCCGTAACGAGAGCAGCTTCAAAGACTTGATCGAAGTAGACTCCTGGCTGATACAAAAAGCTGAGTTGCAGTGATTCGAGAACGCCTGCTTTTTTGAAGTCAACTTTGAGGGATTCACCGAGATCAATTTCGCCTTGAGACGAGTCGCTAGAAAGCTTTTTGGCATCTTGAGCCACTCCGATTCCTAGAATTCTGCCGACGGTTTTTTGCGTCAATTGGCGGTTATTACTGGGATTAGCTGAGAGCTTGAAAAAGTTGTTGACGAGGCAGCTTTGTTGACCAACACAGTTTTGACCAACGGCATCCTGAGCGGTAAAAGAAGCGGCTTGAGCAGACGTGCTGGTGAGGGCGATCGCGCCAGTCGAGAGAACACCAGCCAAAATCGAGAGACGAGTCAATTGAGACATTTTTTTGCTTCAGTGAGTGAGTAGAAGAGGAAGCAAGCGTTTTTAGCGATTCGGTACTCAGTACATACCGCAAAAGCTACGTATAAATTGTCTTCCTTGCTTTGATGTTTCCATACTATTACGCAAACTCCGTAGTTCACCCGATCTCACCCTTTCTTTATGCAACGCTCAAAAAAATGCCTGTATCTCTAACTTTGTGTAAGGTGTGGGAATAAATCGCAATTTGATCGTTCCGTAGGGGCACTGAGTTCTACGTAATAATTGCTACTTAAATGTAGTGATCAAACCACGCCTCGGTAACTTTTCTAACCGGGACGAATTACAGATCAGCGTTTTCTCTTATGTTTTCTCTTATGAATGTTGAGGACGATCGCAAGTTCCTCTCAAGGTCATCCCTAAAAAAACGCAGACTCAACAAAATTCTTGACTTCGACTACAGATCCGGAAGCGCTTTCTGAGCCTCACGTTAACGTTAACTCGATGAAGTTCCTTTGCTTCGTTGTCAAACTTCTGCCTCCCAAACCACCCAATTAGAGGGACTTTAGAACAAGATTTTTGGCTCGTAGCAAAGGAGTTATTGAACTTGCACTAAAAAATAGCTCCAAACTTCAGTACTACACTGAAAATCTGGAGCTAAAAGAATTTACAAATCCGCAGCGACGAGTCTTTACGCCAACACCGTTTTTGCTTGCTGGGCCACTTGCTCGACTTGATCCTGGGACAGTGTTTCCAAGGCCGATCGCGCCTCTGGTGAGTCAAACGCACTCATAGCCTGCACGACTCGATAGCGAATTTGCCAATCTGGGTTAGCGACATAAGGCATCAAAATCCCCACCGCTCGTAAATCGCCCAACTCACCTAGAGAGCCGATCGCCGCCGTTTTCATTAAGTCGTTGTCCGATTCGAGGGCCTCTTGCAGCAGATCAAACGCGCGAGTATCGCCCAATTCTCCCAAAGCAGCCACGATACTAAAGCTCACCAGCCACTCCCCTGTTCTGTGGTAAAGCTGCTGTAAATCGTCGTAGGCTTCTGTGAGTTTGAGTGCGGCGATCGAGTCTGCGGCGGCCGCTTGCACGTCAGGTTCTGGATCAAATAGTCCCGCTTTGAGCAGTTTTAGCGCCTGTTGACGATCCTGACTGCCCAGAGAAGAAAGCTGACTCACCGCCGCGTAGCGCACCCGCACATTGCTATCCACCACAGGTTGTTGAATCATCTGAAACGCGATCGCTGGCTCAAGTTGACGCAGTTGATTGACCCCGCGCATCCGATCGCCAAAATCTGTGGAATCTAAAAGTTCTTTCACCGACTCAGAGGTAATGCTCATCCTAATCAAGTTTTGAGTTTTTATTTTGAATGATCCGCCCAATTTCGCAGCCAGAATCCGCTTTACGTCTGCTCTGCGGCCATCGCTCGAATGATGTCGCCACGAGTGAGAATGCCTATCACATGCCCTGCCTTATCCACCACAGGTAGACGGTGAACATTGCGATCGTGCATCAGTTTGGCGGCCTCCGAAAGGGGTTTGTCGGGGGCGATCGTCACAACAGGGTCGTGATTCATGACTTCGCCAGCCGTTTGCCCCAGGGCTTTGTGCAGATCTTTTTCGTAGCGAGATGGATTTTCGAGATAAATCACGCTGTCGAGGATCATGATGTAAGCCGGAGGAGTCACGCCGCTCTCTTGCCACATCAGATCGCTTTCAGAAATAACGCCCACCAGTTTTCCAGCTTGATCGACCACCGGGAGACCGCTAATCCGCCGCTCCGCCAAAGTTTGAATGACTTCTTTAAGGGGAGTTTCGGGATGTGCAGTCACCGGGTCGCGAGTCATAACATCCGCAATGGTTTTTGGCATGGGAATGATCGCTCTAAGGTTCTGAGGATCATTATTGAGGAATTTGGGGGATCACCTTCGATCGCGTTCATAGCTTGTAACAAAGGTTTGCGCTGATCCCGCAGTTTTACCCTAATCCCAGATCCGTGACCGCCCCCAGACTACTCGACGAAACGAGTTTGGCATACTTGGCTAACACGCCTTTGGTATAGCGAGGAGCGGGTGGTTTCCAGGTTGAGCGGCGGCGATCGAGTTCTGTGTCTGACACATTCAATTGCAGCAACCGGGCAGGCGCATCAATGGTGATCAAGTCTCCTTCTCGAACGAGGGCGATCGTGCCTCCGACAAACGCTTCTGGGGCGACGTGACCGACGACCATGCCGTAAGTGCCGCCAGAAAAGCGTCCGTCTGTGATCAGTCCAACCGAATCGCCCAACCCAGCCCCAATGATTGCCGACGTGGGAGCCAACATTTCACGCATCCCGGGCCCACCTTTTGGCCCTTCATAGCGAATGACCAAGATATCTCCCGCGACAATTTTATTTGCCAGAATTGCTTCCAAGCAGGCTTCTTCTGATTCAAAAACTCTGGCTGGGCCAGTAATCTGAGCTTTCTTAATGCCCGTAATTTTTGCGACTGCGCCTTCGGTTGCCAGATTGCCGCGCAAGATTGCCAGATGTCCTTGAGCATAGATTGGCTTGTCCCAGGGACGAATCACATCTTGATCGGGACGCGGCTCATTAGGAACGTCTCGCAGCACTTCGGCAACGGTTTGCCCCGTCACAGTCAGGCAGTCACCATGCAGCAAATCGTGAGCCAGCAGCATTTTCATGACTTGAGGAATGCCGCCTGCTTTGTGTAGATCGGTTGCCACATAGCGTCCAGACGGCTTGAGATCACAGAGAACGGGCACGCGGGCGCGAATTCGTTCAAAGTCGTCCAGTTTCCATTCAACGCCGGCTGAGTGAGCGATCGCCAAAAAGTGTAAGACAGCATTCGTCGAGCCACCCACCGCCATGATCACCGAAATGGCATTCTCGATCGACTTACGTGTAATGATGTCTCTCGGCAAAATCTGATTGCGAATCGCTTCGACCAGCACTTTGCCCGCGAGTTTGGTATTGTCTGCTTTTTCGGGGTCGATCGCCGACATCGTAGAGGAATACATCAAGCTCATGCCCATTGCTTCAAAGGCAGAAGACATGGTGTTGGCAGTGTACATTCCGCCACAGGAACCTGCTCCCGGACAGGCGTTGCGCTCGACGGCATAGAGCATCGCTTCATCAATTCTGCCTGCGCTATATTGACCGACTGCTTCAAAAGAACTGACGACCGTTAAATCAGTGCCTTCTAGATTTCCTGGCTTGATCGTGCCGCCATACACAAAGACAGCGGGAATATTCATCCGAGCCATCGCGATCATGGCACCGGGCATATTTTTGTCGCAGCCGCCGATCGCCAACACGCCATCCATACTTTGACCCATGCAGGCCGTCTCGATCGAATCGGCGATCACATCCCGCGAAACGAGCGAATACTTCATGCCCTCGGTGCCCATCGAAATGCCGTCGCTGATGGTGATCGTGCCAAAGATTTGAGGCATTCCACCCGCCGATCGAATTCCAGTCTCAGCTTGAATGGCGAGGGGAGCGATTCCCATATTGCAAGGTGTGATCGTACTGTGAGCGCTGGCCACTCCCACGATCGGCTTGGTAAAGTCGGCATCCTCAAATCCAACGGCCCGTAACATGGCGCGATTGGGCGATCGCTGGACACCCTGAGTAATGGCTTGGCTTCTAAGATTATCTGACATGCTCTCTTCTCAATGACGATCGACGAGTGATTCAGCGTGTATTTACTGAACGACACAGAGAAATATTCTAGACCGTCTCAGAAGCCAAATGTTTGTGTTTCACGAATGTTATGGATGGCTCATCAAGGCGTTTGCGAGTTCACAAAATCCTGTACCTTCGGAAGCGCTGGTGAGGTAAGCGGGTTTGTGGGTGAGTTGATCGACGTAGTGTAATACATTGGCAACTCCGATCGAGTTAGGAAAAACACTCGCATCAAACAAACTTTCGTCATTGGGACTGTCGCCGACTGTGAGAATTTCGTCAGGGGCAAAGCGATTTTTGAGAACAGTTAACAATCCGTCAGCTTTGTTTTGCTGAAGGGGTTTGATGTGGCACTGAACATTGCTATACGTGAAACTCCAGCCTTGAGACTGACAGAAATTAGCGATCGCGCCCAACTCCTGCAAACTCAGCCCTGTCACATCAAACGTCCAATCGGTTAATCGAAAACGGTTATCGTGCGATTCTTCAAGCGTGGGAAATTGAGTCTGCAATTGTCGAAAGGTTTCTGCTAATTTTTGGCGATGCTGATTGAGATCAGGAATGGGAACGAGTAAGCTTCCGAGATCATTTTCGATCAGATTGGAGTAAAACAAACCGCCATTCTCTGCGATCGCGCCCACAACCGGAAGATAATTTGCCAAACCGCTCACCCAGCCCGCCGATCGACCTGTGACAATCAGCACTTCAAATCGAGTTGAAAGGAGTTGCAGCGATCGCAACAGTTCGGGTGTAAATTTGCCTGCGGTGGTCAGCGTCCCATCCATATCGGTCGCAATCAGCCGAATCTTTTGGAGACAATGAGACGATTGAGAAAGCGGAAGTAGAGGCATGGAGGCTAAAAAAGGAGGGCTATGAAAATTCGTTCTGCAAACCAATCTGACATTCCTGGCATTTTACCGATGATTGCCAAAATCTGTGCGCTGCACCAAGCCTGGGACGCTGCCAAATATGATTTTTTGCCCCACCCTGAGCGATCGTATCAAAAGTGGTTAAGCAATCTGATTAGCGACCCTCAAGATCTTTGCTTAGTTGCTGAAGAATCCAATCAACTGGTCGGATTTTTGATCGCCACCGTCGAGAGAGAAGTTCCTATTTATACATTGAAGAGATACGCATTTGTGCACGATCTTTGGGTCGAGCCAGACTTTCGTCATGCTGGAGTCGCCCGTCAGATTGTAGAACAAGCAATCGCCCATTTCACTCAATTAGAGATTCCGCAAATTCGCTTAGATACAGCGCTGGAGAACAAGTCTGCCCGGAATTTGTTTGAAAAATGTGGATTTAGAATGAGTACGATCGAAATGTTGATCGAACTTCACAAAGGATGAGAGGTCAAAGGACGCTGAATTCAAATCGCCCACTCCGCAAATTTTACGCCTCACCCCTCACCCCTCACTCCTCACTCCCCCGGATTTCTCTCCCCCATGATGGTTTACTTTTGATTCGGGGGCATTCTGAAAACGATTCAAGTTCCTAGCCAGCATCGTCTATGTCATCTCAGCTTATTTTTCCCTTACTCGCTCAAGCCGCTCCCAAAACGACCAAAACAAAATCGGCTTCCAGTCCCGCTGCGGTCTCTACACCGAGTCAAGACGCTGGGCAACAAGTTTGGATGGCCGCCTCTGGTGGGTTGTTTTTGCTGCTGGTGGTTCTTGGCATTTTCTCTACAATTCAAGCCAACAAGCTCAAAAAACAGGTCAAATTTGAGACGTTTAAGAATCGAGAACTGCACAAAAAGCTGAAATACGCTGTAGAAACGATCGGCAAAATGGAGCGTAACCCCGATCTGATTCACTCGCGAGAGTTTAACCTCGACTATCTGAGAATGCGGATGGCTGAAGAGGTGTTTCACTTTGCGATCGTCAATCAAATCAAAATCAAAGTCAAAGACAAAATTACGATCGCGCTGCGTCCGGGTCAGGCCAATCAAGGTGAAATCGGCATTGCTAGCACAGGGCGACAGGTCGATGAGATTTTTGATGTCGAATATGAAGCAAAAGATGCCAGCGGCAAACTCTCCAAGCGCGTTCTGTTTCGCATTCAAATCAAGATTCTCAAATTGCCGACTCAGCCCACTTCGGTCACGATTAATCAGATCATCGACTGCTTTGAAACTTTCCTGAGTCCTTCTCACGAAAACGAAACCTGGCAGCCTGCCGTCCAGGGCCGCATCGCCAACATGCGCTGGGATCAAAAAGCAAAACCCACGCCTCTCTTAGTTTTAGAGCAAACCCAGGAAGGCTCCAATGTCACCTTTAGAACCAATCGGATGGCAGGACAAGCTTAAGGTTTGATGAGTCACAACTCGCCCGATCGCGTCAAATCTCCAGGATAATAGAAGCATCTCTATTTGAAATGACTCCTATGCAGACCAGCGATCGTCCTCTTGCCTCTAGCTTTCAGTTAGCTCGCACCGCTTCCGTGACTCGCAAAACAGGCGAAACGGATGTGAAAGTTAGCCTCAATCTGGATGGGACAGGTCACTGTGTTGCCAAAACAGGGGTGCCGTTTCTAGATCACATGCTGCATCAGATCGCGTCACATGGACTGATCGATCTCGACGTGCAAGCGACAGGCGATATTGAAATCGACGATCACCATACCAATGAGGATGTGGGCATTACGTTGGGGATGGCGTTGGCTCAGGCATTGGGCGATCGTAAAGGCATTGTCCGCTTTGGTCATTTTGTCGCCCCGTTGGATGAAGCTTTAATTCAAGTAGCGCTCGATTTTTCGGGTCGTCCCCATCTCAGCTATGGGTTAGACATTCCGACTCAGCGCGTGGGAACTTACGATACGCAGCTTGTGAGAGAATTTTTTGTGGCGATCGTCAACCATGCCCAGATAACGCTACACATTCGGCAATTAGACGGCATTAATTCTCACCACATTATTGAGGCAACCTTTAAGGCCTTTGCGCGATCGCTCCGCATGGCAACCGAAATCGATCCGCGTCGGGCCCATACGATTCCCAGTTCAAAAGGCGTGCTTTAGCTGCTCCCGTTGCCTTTAGAATAACCTGGTGAATAAATTCCGCAGAATACCTGGCAATTAATGTTAGCTTCGCAAGAGCAGTCGGGGGGCATCTATGATTCGTGCAGGAAGCCTATTCATTTCTTCTCTCCCAGATTTGGCGATCGTCCCTTCCAGTCACTCGCTTGCTCGTAGGCGTAGCCGACTTGAAATATCTGGTCTTCTCGCAAAACGTTGCCTAAAATTTGGAGACCGATCGGCATTCCCTGACTATCGAATCCACAGGGGACGCTCATGCCAGGAAGACCTGCCAGATTTGCAGGAATCGTCATCAAGTCGGTCAAATACATACTCAGCGGGTCAGCCGTCTTCTCACCGATTTTGAAGGCGGTCGTTGGCGCGGTGGGAGACACTAATACATCGACTTGAGAAAAGGCTTGCTCGAAATCTTGCTTGATTAGCGTTCTGACCTTCTGAGCTTTGAGGTAGTAAGCGTCGTAGTAGCCTGCTGACAAGACGTAGGTGCCGATCATAATTCGGCGTTTCACTTCTGCGCCAAAGCCCTCAGCACGAGTGCGAGTGTACATGTCCATCAGGTTTTCGGCATCCTCAATGCGGGCACCGTATCGGACTCCATCGTATCGGGCTAGATTGGCTGAGGCTTCCGAGGGGGCAATGATGTAGTAGGCGGCAATGCCATAGCGGAATCGGGGACAGGAGATTTCTTGAATTTCGGCTCCCAAGTCTTTGAGTTGCTCGATCGCCGTTCTCACCGCTTTTTCGACTTCAGGATCTAGCCCTTCGCCAAAGGTTTCTCGAATTACACCAACTTTTTTGCCTTTGAGATCGGGGGTGAGAAACTGCGTGTAGTCGGGAATGTCTACTTTGAGACTGGTCGAATCTTTGGCATCGTATCCGGCGATCGCGTTGAGCAAAATGGCGGTATCTTCGACCGATCGACCAAAGGGGCCGATCTGATCCAATGAGGACGCAAAGGCGACTAGCCCATATCGAGAAACGAGTCCGTAGGTGGGTTTGAGTCCGACAATGCCGCAAAAAGAAGCGGGTTGACGAATTGATCCGCCTGTATCCGACCCTAGCGAAACGGTACATTCTCCGGCAGCAACGGACGCGGCCGACCCACCAGACGACCCACCCGGCACGCGAGACAGATCCCAGGGATTGGCGGTGAGTTGGTAAGCAGACGTTTCAGTCGAGCCGCCCATTGCAAACTCATCCAGATTGGTTTTGCCGACGATCACGGCTCCGGCATCTGCGACTTTTTGCGTCACGGTCGATTCGTAAGGCGGCACGAAGTTTTGCAGAATTTTGGACGCGCAAGTAGTGGGAATGCCCTGGGTGCAGAGGTTGTCTTTGAGGGCGATCGGAATCCCCGCCAACAGCCCGATTTCCTCGCCAGCCGCGATTTTGGCATCCACCTGTTTGGCCTGCGCCAGGGCACGATCGGCGGTGATGTGCAAGAAGCTATGAAGCTTTGGCTCTAGTGCTTGAATCTGATCCAAGGCAGCTTGAGCGATTTCGGCAGCAGACCGTTCTTTGCGGATGAGTTGTTGATGCAACTCGCGAATGGATGCCATGTAATGCCCTCTCTCTGTGTCAGCGTCCAACTAAATAGTATAGGGGCGATAGGCAGCAATCGAGGGGTTGTTATGCTGCCGTCGCTTCTTCATAAACTCAAGGCAAGGGAATTCCTGCGGAACGAATAGCCAATTTAACAGCCCCTTTGACCACATCACTCACTGTTGCATCTCCCAATGACTGCCCCCACTTTAACAAGTTGGCTTTGATTGTCGAATTGGTTTGAGCCTGAGTCGCCATGTCTCTTGCTACCTGCTCCTGAGCAACATCAACTGTCACTCCTTTCTTCTGCAACTGCTCAATCAAGTCTTGAATTTGTGCTGCTGCCCTGCTCAAGTCACTACCCATATTGATGTAGTTACCCTGAACATACGTTCCGGTGTTAGATTCAATATAGTTACCGCCACCTGTATTGATATGTCGATCTACACTCATTACATGATTCTCCACGATTGCCTTTGCTTCCACACTAACTGGTCTACTTGCCATTAGTCTGGCAATTTCCATCAAATTAGTATTTTGGTGTTGATAAGCTTCAATTTCTCGATCTTTTGCTTGTAGTTGATGCCGATACTTCTCGTTGATAGATTTGAGAGCCGATTCATATCGCTGTTTCAGAGATTTTTCTAATTTTGCTTTATCTGCTCCTAGTGGTACATTGACGCGAACAATAAATGCCCCATCATTTTTATTTTCTATTGCCTGAATTGATAACTCTTTCCCTTCTGTCTCAACTTTTAGTTTCTCTAGAGAAATCAGTAGGGCATTCCAATCTACTCCATTTCTAAAGATTAGATCAACTGTACCTAAAGCTTTTTGGAAAAGCTTGTTGAAATCGCCGGGGGCAAAAACTCCACTACTTGGACGACGTTCTTGATTTCCCGACTTTAAATAAACATACTGACATTCAGTATCATCTAAAATAGTACCAGTATTAATATTCCAGTCTTCTAAGCAAGTAGCTGTAAAAATTGCTCCTGTGAAATCTGTTCCTAATGCTTGAGTTCTGCTTAAGTTGGCACCACTTAGATCAGCGTTAACAAAGTCAGAATCATTAATATTAGCTCCACTTAAATTAGCTTGACGCAGGTTTGCTCTGCTAAGGGCGGCATCACTTAAATTTACTCCTCTTAAAATAGTTTTACTAAGGTCAGTTTCACTTAGAATACTTTTGTTTAAATTTGCTTCGCCTAGATTAGCTCCTCTGAGATTAGCACCGAAGAGAACTGTCTTACTTAAAATTGCTCCAATTAGAACCACTCCACTGAGATCAGCACCTGTTAAATCAGCTTCACTTAGAATTACTCCACTTAGAATCGCTCCGCTAAAATTACTACTAAAAAAGTTTGCCTTACTTAAAACTGCCCCGCTTAAAATTACTCCACTTAAATCAGGAACGATGTTTGGGTTTTCTTCTACCCAATCATTCCAAATTTCAATACCCTGTCGAAGAATTGCTAAATGTTCCTCGTTCGCCATTACAGACTTTCCTCAAGGGTTTATCAGTTGGCGAAGCGAGAATTCTAATGAAACAAGGTCTTCTTGAATCGTTTGCCAGATGATGAATAGGTTCACCTGAAAATACTCGTGAATCACAATATTTCGCATTCCACGCACATCATCCCAAGGAATTTCAGGATGTGAAACTTCCACATCAGGTGGAATGCTACGAACTGCTTCACCAATAATTGCTAGGTTGTACAAGACTGCCCTGATCGTTTTGCGATCGCCTTGAAACTCCTCAAAGGTTGTCTCGTTTGTGAACTCTCGGATCTCTGCGATCGCGGCTAGTACATCTCTTACTCTATTTTGCCAATCTCTAGAAGGCACGAATCGCCTCCCGAAAAACAGGTTCCCGTAGATAAGGTTTGAGGGAGTCGGGTGTACCCAGATCAACCGAACTCTCTAAAATCTCCTCCAGGTATCGTTTCAAGCGTACAAAGGTGAACAACCCGACCGGGCGATCGAACTCTACCAGCAGATCGACATCGCTGTCTATTCGCGCTTCATCTCTTGCTACTGAACCAAACAGCATCAGAGACTTTACGCCAAAATCCTTCAGCGTGTTTTGGTGCTTTGCCAGTAATATAAGGGCCTCCTGTTTTCGCACTACCTAACCTGCAATGAAAAGAAAAACCTATCGAGAATTGTAGCCCACCAGTCACCTCCCAATTGCGTCTCAACCAAAAATTCACAGCTACTTGGGCATCGTGTCCACAGATAGCTTGCCGCTTGCGCTCCCACCGATAACTCAAGGTAGCATAACAAGCGGGCTGACCAAATTTTGGCAGAAGCGGACGTGATTTCTGAAACACAGATCCGATCGGTGACCTTAGAAAATGTTCTGGTGGACACAGGAGCTACAACACTCTGTTTGCCATCAGAAACGATCGCCCAGCTAGGACTGCAAATTCTCAAAGAAGTCAACGTCTCAACCGCAATGGGAATTGGCAAAGCTCGAATCTTTCAGGATGCAAAGATTTCTCTGCGGGGGCGAGAAGGGACATTTGAATGTTTGGAGTTGCCCGGAGGTCGCGATCCCCTTCTGGGTGTGATTCCTTTAGAGGCGTTGGGCATCAAGCTAGATTTACAAAATCAGACCTTAAGACTGTTACCCATCAGTTCTACAGAAACTTACCTGACGATTTATTAGGAAAGGCGTGAAGGGGATTCAACTTAAAGCGGTCTAGTAATAATAGTCTGGCTGGGGAGTGGTCTTAGCTGTAGAAGAGCCGTAGAAATAGTAGTTGGCGGTGTAGCTGACTCGGACTTGAGATTGACTGCGAACCCGATCGCACCCTTCAGTAGGCGCTTTGCCGCCTGTCGTTTCTAATCGCTGAATCCAATTGACGGGGCTAAATTTGCCGCTTCCTTCATGAGATTTGGCCTCCAGCAATAGCCAGGGAATCGTATCTTTGTCGGGCGCACCGGACTTTTCTTTGAGTTGCCCTGCAATTTTGCTGCCGTCATTGGCTTCCCAGGTGGGCCCGGCGTAGTGCTTTCCAGTCGTTTTGCCTTGGTCGTTGAGCAACACCGCATCAGGTGCTCTTAGTGTCCATTCAAACTGATTGGCATCTTCTGCTTTAGCTTTGCATTCATAAATCTGCACGCCTTGAGCCGCCATTTTGAACAAAAGTTCTTGACCCGATGGCACCTGTAAATTTTTGGGCACATCAGGAGCAGCTTGAGCAGAGAGATTCAAGGTTCCCAGACTGATCACAGAGAGCAGCAAGCAAGAAAGTCGATTCATGGCAGACTCCTTAGAAGAATAGATAGCTGAGAGATTACACGAGCGATCGTTTGACTTTATGCAGCAGTCCGCCTTGAAAAGCTAAAATCTTCAGATGGCTGAGAGGGGAAACCCGGCTTAATGATGTCAGGCAAGGGAACAAACGTGAAAAAACTTGGATTTCGAGCGCACCTTCAGCAAGCCGTAAAATTAGCTGGTTTTTTGCTGTTGAGTTGGCTGTTGGTGATGGGTTCCCCTTTACTGGCAGCGCCGATTAACCCCCAGCTAGAAGAGCAAGTGCTGCAAATTATTCGCAAGCATCCAGAAGTGATTCTCGAATCGGTCAGGACTTACCAAAAACAACAGCAAGATCAGCAGCGGCAGTCCCAGCAGGCGTTTGTTGATCAGATGAAAACGAATCCGAGGGCGGTGATTGGTCAGTCTCCGACGACGGGTGCCAAAGCTGGAAAGGTTGTGCTGGTCGAGTTTTCTGACTTTCAGTGTCCTTATTGCGCGGCGGCCAGTGCCACACTCAAGCAGTTTTTAGCAAAACACGGCGACGAAGTGACTTTGGTGTATAAACACTTTCCGCTAACGACGATTCACGCTGAGGCGATGCCTGCGGCAAAAGCCGCCTGGGCCGCTGGACGGCAGGGCAAATTTTGGGAGTATCACGATGCGCTGTTTACCAATCAGAAACAGTTAGGGGAAGCCTTTTACTCACAAACTGCCAAGACTTTGGGATTAGATGTCGCGCGATTTGAGCGCGATCGCTCCAGTAAGGCCGCAGAGACGGCGATCGTTCAAGACCTCCAGTTAGGCGAAAAGCTGGGCGTTGAAGGGACTCCGTTTTTTGTCATGAATGGAGTGGTTTTCTCTGGCTCGGTTGAGTTGCCGGAGTTAGAAGCGACCCTGGAGAAGCTGAAGGGATAAGGGGTGCTTGTTGGTTGAGGTTGAGCAATTTTGGTGGTGAGTGAGATGAAACGGTGGATTAACGGGTTGGCGGCGGTATCTTTGATGGTGGCGCTCGATCGGGCTGCGGTGGCCCAAAACAAAATTTATACGCCAATTCCGCTGACTTCTGGTAAGGAGATTTCGGATACGCTGTCGGATGCTGACATTCCTACAGGACAGGGCAATTTTGCGCGAGATTACTCGATCCAACTACAAGCGGGTGACCAGATTTCGATCGATTTATCGTCTGACAATTTTGATACGATCGTGACGCTGATGACGACCAAAGGCGAAACGGTTTCTGAGAACGACGACGGCCCAGATGGCACGACCAATTCGTTATTGTTTACGCGAATCGGCAAGCCCGGAAATTACATCGTGCGCGTGAAGGCATTTGGGGAAACCGTGGGCGGGCCCTTCAAACTAAAATTAACCAAGCTGAAACCCGTTCCTTAACCAGAAGATGAATTAGTTTAACAACGCTGTGACGAATCGATTTGAAACGGTGGAAGAAACGTGATTGGATGAGCGATCGAGAATAGCGCGCGATCGAGTTCACTCAAACTCTGGTGCCCATAAATCGGTAACGGCTACTTCCCAACCAGGCAGCACATCGGGAACCGTCAAAACATCGCCATCTTGCAACGTTACAACTTCCTGGTCTGAGCGGCGCATCTCAACCCAACGCTGTTCTGGATTGATCAAAATTCCTACTCTGGTGCCCTGTTGCAAAAACTCATCAATCTTATCTCTCAGTTTTTGAAGGCTGTCAGTAGGCGATTTGACCTCCACCATCAGATCGGGAGCTAACTCAGCAAAACTGCGGGGACTGCGACGTAGCCGTTCTGCCTGGACAAACGAAACATCTGGCGCACGAGTATCAGAGTTTGGCAACTTAAAGCCTGCACTAGAGCCTGTCACACGTCCCAATTTGCGAGGTCTAACCCAATTGCCTAAAACTCTTGCCACTTCGGTTGCTACCTCGTCTGATTCGTATCCACAGGGACTCATGATGATCACTTCTCCATTGACCAACTCCATTCGATAGTTGGGGTAATGCGCCTGAATGTTTTCTAAATCTTGAGTGGTCAAATGCATAAAGCCTCCTGTACAGTCTTTGGCTCGATAGTTTTATTGTGAGGGTGTTGGCAGCTTTTGGCGAGATCAGACTTCCCTTTTGTTCTTATCGATCGAAGCTGACCCAAAAATCTGGCTAGCCGATGTACTGTTAGGGTGTTTGGTGCGAGATTAACCGATGGAAAAATTGACGTTTTACATTGTCGATGTGTTTGCCGAAGAGAAGTATGCGGGCAATCAGCTTGCTGTCTTTCGTCATTGTGGAAACCTCTCCACGGAGCAAATGCAGCGAATTGCCAAAGAGATCAATTATTCAGAAACGACGTTCATTTTGTCTGAGGAGATGCGAGAAGGCGGCTATGACGTGCGGATTTTTACGCCCGATCGCGAGTTGCCGTTTGCTGGACATCCCACTCTGGGAACTGCATTTATTCTGCAACAAGAAGTCATCGGGCAGCCTGTCGAATCGGTGACGCTCAACCTGAAAGTGGGGCCGATTCCGGTGACGCTCAACTACCCCAATGGGACGATCGACCTGCTGTGGATGCGCCAAAATCCCCCGACGTTTGGACGAAAATTTGAGGCAACGACGATTGCGCCCATTCTCAATCTTGACCCCTCGGATCTGGACGATCGCTATCCGATTCAAGAAGTCTCGACCGGGCTGCCTTTTTTTATCGTGCCGTTAAAGACTCAGCGATCGCTCAAGCAGGCTAAAACGAACCGCGATCGCTTGTTTGAATTGCTCCAGACCACAGACGCGCAGGCCATGCTGATTTTTTGTCCAGAACCCTACCAGCCGATCAATCAACTCAGCGTCAGAGTCTTTGTCGATGCGATGGGCATTCCTGAAGATCCGGCAACGGGCAGCGCCAATGGCTGTCTAGCGGGATATTTGGCGAAGTATGACTATTTTGGCGACCCCTTGCAAGTAACTCATCACGCTCTTGAGATTCGCGTCGAACAAGGCTATGAAATTGGACGGCCGTCGCTGCTGTTTCTCAAGGCGCAAAAATCGGGCGATGCGATCGAGGTTTCCGTCGGTGGTCAGGTGGTGCTGGTAGCGAGAGGCGAATTTGTTTAGAGCATTTTTTCGAGGAATTGTTTGGCTCGATCGCACCTCGGATTGGCGAAAAAGTCTTTTGGAGAAGCGTCTTCAGCCAGCTTGCCCTGGTCTAAAAAGAGAATGCGATCGGCAACTTCGCGGGCAAATCCCATTTCGTGGGTGACGATCGCCATTGTGATGCCTGTTTGAGCGAGAGATTTCATCACGTCCAAGACTTCTTTGACGGTTTCGGGGTCGAGGGCGGAGGTGGGTTCGTCAAATAGGATAACTTCGGGTTCCATCGCGAGGGCACGGGCGATCGCGACGCGCTGTTTTTGTCCACCAGAGAGCCGAGACGGATACACATCGCACTTTTCATCTAATCCAACTTTTGCTAATAGCTCCATTCCTTTGCGTTTTGCTTCCGATTCGCTTTCGTGTTTAATTTTGATCGGCGCATAGGTGACATTTTTGAGCGTGGTCATGTGGGGGAACAGATTAAAGTGTTGAAACACCATTCCCAATTTTTGGCGTACTGTAGCAATATTTGTATGCGCGGCAGTGATGTCTTGATCGTTGAAATAAATGCGTCCGCGTGTGGGGCGCTCTAATAAATTCATGCAGCGCAAAAAGGTCGATTTCCCAGAGCCAGACGGCCCCAAAACGGCCACGACTTCGCCTCGATGAATCTCTGTTGAAATATCATCCAACACTTTGAGCGTCCCGAAGGATTTGGACAAAAACTCGACTCGAATGACGGTTTGATTATTCACTGCGTCTTAACCTCTTTTCTAGAATGGATGCGGTGTACGTGAGTGCCATGACCAGAATGTAATAGAGCAATCCTGCAAAAATCAACGGTTCAAAATAGATGTATTTGTTTGACCCCACGATTTGAGCGCTCCGAAGAATTTCGACAACGCCCACCGTCGAGACTAGGGAGGAGTCTTTGAGGAGAGCGATCGTTTCATTGACCAACGCTGGCAATATATTCTTCAACGCTTGGGGCAACACTACATCCCACATCAGCAATGGGTAAGGAATTCCTAACGACATCGCAGCTTCAGATTGACCTTTCTCAACTGCTTGAATCCCTGCGCGAATGGTTTCGGACATGTAAGCGCCAGAGTTGAGACTAAAGGTAAATACTCCTGCCTGCAATGCAGAAATATCATAACCAATCAACTGAGGGGTCGCGAAGTAGATCAAGGAGAGTTGCAGCAGGAGGGGTGTTCCTCTAAATACAGACGTGTACGCGACGGCAAACCAGTAGAGGGGCTTGATGCCAGAGATTTTGAATAGAGAGAGTATTGTCGCGAGCAGCAGACCAAAGAATACAGAAGTAAACGTAAATAAAAGTGTCTGGGGAATGCCACTCAGAATAAAAGGAATATCAGGAAGGATACGGCCAAAATCTAAGTTAAGGGCTGCCAGAAGGGATAGGGGAGTCAACATATGAAGGATGGGAGCATAATCGGGAGGGAGGAGGGAGGAGGGAGGAGAGAGGAGGGAGGAGAGAGGAGGGAGGAGAGAGGAGGGAGGAG
>NZ_JBJPHS010000042.1:17146-55736 GCF_052939495.1 Phormidesmis sp. 146-12
GAGGAGGGAGGAGAGAGGAGGGAGGAGAGAGGAGGGAGGAGAGAGGAGGGAGGAGAGAGGAGGGAGGAGGGAGGAGGGAGGAGAAAATAAATTTAATTTTTCTGTGATCCCTCGGTTTGAGGGTGGTGGAAGATTAGGGTGAGGTGGTTGGGGAGGCAGTTGGGGAAGCGGTTGGAGAGGCGGTTGGAGAGGCGGCTGGGGACGCTGCTGGAGAGGGAGGAATGCTGGTGGAGAACCATTTTTTGGCGAGGCGATCGAGTTCTCCGCTGTCTTTCATTTTTTGTAATACTTTGTTGAATTCTTCGACGCGAGTTGACCCTTTTGGGAAGGCGATCGCTGACCCCGACGGCCCTTCAGACGGGATGATGTTGAACTCTAGATCGGGATTGGTTTTGATCAACCCTTCGATCACGGTGTTTTCGATAATGGCGGCATCGATGCGCTTTGATTTGACTTCTTGAACGATTTCAGGGATTCTGTTGAGCGTTTTGGCTTCGATTCCTTTGACTTTTTCGCTAATTTTCTTAAGGTCGCCTGCTTGAATCGAGCCTAACTGTACCCCCACTTTTTTGCCTGCTAGACTTTCTGGAGTCGTCAAATTACTACCTTTGAGGGCGACGATCGCATTCTGCGCTTGAAAGTAAAGTGTCGAGAAATCAACATTTTTTTTGCGCTCCTCGGTGGGGGTCATTCCTGCCATGACAAAATCAGCGCGTTTGGCTTGCAGAGCGGGAATCAGACCGTCAAAATTGGATTCTTGAATTCTCAGTTCGTATCCCAATTCTTTGGCGATATAGTTCGCGATGTCGATGTCAAATCCGACTATTTTTCGTTCACCTCCCGATGTGTCGTAGAATCCGTAGGGTGGATAGTCTGGTGATGTGACCATCGTTAAAACTTTACTGTCGCCGCCACTGCCCTGAGTGCTGGCCGATTGATTGCTGCATCCGACGATCGCACTGGTCGCCAGCGATGTCAAAAACAATCCACTCAGTACTACCTTTCGTCGTTTCATTCTATTCACCCTCATACTTCTTACAACAGATGTAAATCAATTAATCCAATGCTCACAACTACCGAAGTAGGTAATCTAGAACACGAAGGTAGTTCGGATTACTCCAATGACGACATCGGGATTGCGATCGTCATGATTAGGGGCCGTCAGCCATACTACGCCCGGTGTGATCGAAAGGTTGTCCGTGAGTTGGTAGCGGTAAAATGCCTCAATGTGATAGCCCGTGTTGCGATCGCTGCGTTGACCTGCGGGGAGTCCGATCGCTTGGGCGAGTGCGTCATTGCTAGTGCTGGTGAGTTTGGGCTGCATTCCAAAGACGAGGCCGCCCAGATTGCCTTTTTTGCCCAGGTCAGGAAACGCTAAATTGATGGCGTAGTTCCAGACATCTGCATCGCCTTTGGTGCCGTCTCCGAGCGATCGGGCCGCGGTGTAGCCAACCCAGCCAGCTAGTTCAAATTTGGGAGCCAATCGATAACTAAGCTGAACGCCGTAGGAATTGCCTTGTACTGGCCCTGCCCCGATCACTTTTGCCGCATTGCTTCCTGCCAGCGTATCGACTCCATTGGCGACTGAATAGGTATTCACATACATCAGACCAAATTTCAGCGCTCCAGAGTTATAAACAAGCTGGCTCCAGGCGCTATGCCCCCCGTTAAAAATGCCTGATTTTTCGTCTGGGAAGTTGGGCCCGCCGAGCGTCGAGTCTTCTCCGTAGTAGCCAAAGTCCAAACTGATTGCGGGTGAGAGTTTGAGGTTGGCAGCCAATCCAGCCCGGTTGCCGATCGGAAAGAAAATCGGATTAATTTGAGCAAAGTTAGAAAGCGAGCCTGTGACCTGATCATTGAAGGGCGTAATTGGATCGGTGATGATGCTGGGATCGATCGTATTCGCGTCTAGATAAACCGTGAGATTTTCGCCAACCGGAAAGCGATATTGCAGTCGATTGATTGTAACTTGACCATTTTGAGAAACGCTGGTGGCCAAAAAGCGCGATTCGTCAGTCTGTCCGCTCAAGACTCCAGCCGGAAACTGAGTGCCCGTATCCAAGCGGCGCAGATTAGTAGACTGTAAACGGACTCTCAGCCGATCGCGCCCCGAAAAGCTGGTGTCAAAATCAAAGCGGGCCCGATAGCCAAGGTTGGGATTGTTGAGGCGATCGGCGTTGTCTCCATAAGCATCTGCCAGATAAGCGACGAGTTCAACGCCCAGTTTGGTTGTAGTTGAAAACTGCTGTTTTTCTAAGGTCGAGGTGCGGGCTTCTAAGGCATCGACTCGTCCGCGCAAGGTCGCCAATTCTGCGGCAAATTCTTCCTGAAGTTTTTGTAGGGTTGCCAGGTCTTCTTTTTTGACCAAATCTGATGTGGCGGCTGCAATTAATTCATTCACACGATCGAGGCAAGCATTCAATCCGGCCGCAAATTCGTAGCGAGTCATGGCCCGATTGCCGCGATAGGTCTTGTCGGGATATCCTGCAATACAGCCATACCGTTCGACTAGAGACTGCAACGCCTGAAACGCCCAGTCAGTAGGTCGCACATCCGTAAGCTGCGAGACAGAGGTGACTTGATCCAGGGCCGCCACGTCAGGGGAATCGGCTTCTAGACCAAAATTTTGCGCGTCGATCGCGGGACTTTCTGCCCAAGCCGCTGTGTTAGAAAGTAACCCTCCTGCAAGAAAAGCCAGTCCGATCGCGCCTTGTTGCAGTTCTTTTTTAATCATAAAATCTCACTCACACCTCTGAAAAGTCTATGAAAGAACTCGATCGCATCCAGAACAATCACTTCGATTCGAGTCGGTTGCAAGAACTCAAAACTTTCTGCTTGAAAAGATCAGAATTACCACCAAAAATTCTGAATGTTCAAAGATTTCAACACACCAACCTGCTGATCATCTGCTGATTGTTATAAAAGTTTTGTTAGAAAGAATACTCCTTTCTCTAATTTTTGATTTCATCCCTCTAAAGCAGTAAGTTAGTGAGCGAGACTCTTTAAAAATGCTGGAACTCAAAGAACGGCTGCGATCGCACCTTTTAGAAATTATTCGAGAACGAGATGCTTATCTAGCAACGGTCGGACATTTTTATGTACAACAATATATTCGCCAAACATTTGAACAATGGGGATCGGTCGATCGTCACGAGTTCAAAATTGGTCAAAGAACGCATACAAATTGGGTTTTAAATCTGGCAGGAAAACAAACCAAACCACCGATTTTAATTGGTGCCCATTACGATACTTTTCCGGGTTCTCTTGGAGCCGACGACAATGCCACCGGAGTAGCTGTATTACTCGAATTAGCGAGAGCTTTTAGTACAGATTCGGCTCGATATCCTGTTCGATTGGTTGCCTTTGACTTTGAGGAAACGACTTACGATCGAGCAGGCAGCACCCATTACGCTAATTCCCTGCAAAACGAACCGTTACGCCTGATGATTTCGCTCGAAATGTTGGGCTATTGCACTTCACGCCCCCATTCTCAAGCCTATCCCGCTGGACTGGAGCGGTTCTATCCTCATCAGGGCGATTTTATTGGGTTGGTTGGCAATTTAAAATCGATTCCCGATATGCTGCGTCTGCATCAAGCGATTCGTCAAGCTGGGGTCAAGTGTGAATGGCTGCCCGTCCCCCAAAAAGGGAAAATTCTCCCTCTGACACGCCGCAGCGACCATGCGCCATTTTGGGATCGAGGTGATCGAGCTTTTATGATCACCGACACCGCCGACTTGAGAAATCCCCATTATCACCAGGACAGCGATCGACTGGAAACGATCGACCTCAACTTCCTGACAGGCATTTGCGCGGGACTCATCACCGGAATCCGTCATTTGTAACGGTTAGCTGCGCTTCCAACGCCGACCCATCCGCCATTGCCACGACAAGGTTATCGTAACGATGTTTTCTAGGCATCCCACTGACCTCTCATGCATCTAGCTTTACCCTAGATCACAGGTCACACCCCCTTGATTTTTTCTCCTTTTTCTTAATTTGACACCACTGATTGGGGGATTTAGGAGGCGAAGGATCTGTAGCATTAACAAATTGATTTGATATAGTGTGGGTGGCAAAGACAAACTACTCAGTGCTAGGTTCAAATTTCAGCTATGCAGGCGATTACAGCCGCTCAACAGGAACGATCGGAGGATCTAGACAAATGGCTTCTCGATGGCGATACCTTCCAGCGATCAGTCTGGGATTTTTAGTCGGTTTAACGGTGCCGATCGCTCTTTTCATCCACCGCATTTCACCCTTGAGAAATCCCACGTTTGTCCCCAGTAGCGCCAACGCTGGCACCCTAATTTCTCGATATCGATTTATCACCGAGCAAGATTGGCTACAGTGGGCAACGATGTTTGCAGGCGTGCTGGCTGTGAATGCCACGATCGTTCTTTGGCAGGAGTTTCACCGCCGTTCTAGCACCACTCAAGGGCAGGGACTTGTCAGCATTTTCAGTGCGATCGGTTGGCTATCACTGGGAACTGCTCTATTTGCCCTGATCTGGCTAACCTTTATGGTCTACTTGCTCTTCCAGTACATCATCGATTAAACGCAGATTCAATCTGTAAGAAACTTTGCACCACAAATCTTGTCTGAAAGTCCTCCAGAAGTAGGGAGTTGGGAGGCAAAAGATCCAAACCCCGAAGCAAAAAAACCGATTTCTTCAAGTCACCCGCAAAGAGTCGAGTCCACGTTGATCTAACAAAACGATCTGACAAAACCTATCCGACAAAATTAACGAAACCTTCCCGCTTAAAGTCTCAAGGAATAGGCGATTCATCCCTCCTCGCGAACCGGATTACCCCCACAGGGGGAACAGATCATCGAAGTTCTCCCTCATTCCTTCTTCCTCATCCCTGTCAACTGATCGCCGTCTTCAAAAAGCGCCCCAAATCATTGTCTCGATTGAGCCAGCCCTGCAAAAAAACCTCTTGACTGGGATTAGAATCCACGCGCTGATTGCGATAATTAATCCGACCCTGGACAATTTTGGCGGCGGTTTGAGCATTGTTGTGAGCTGATAGCTTTGCCTGAGTGCCAGGGCCAAAAACCCCATCCGCGCTGATTCCCAACGCTTCTTGTAAAAACTCGATCGCGCCACCCACTCCAAAATTGACCGCCGTATCAAAGTGCGCCACCGCCAGCGGCAACACCATAATTGTGGCTTGAGACGGCTTCCAATACATTGAAAAATAGATGTCGTGAACCTCTTCGTGGGTGATCAACTCAACAGGCTGAGTCGGCAACCGTTTCTCAATTCGATACGTATCGTAAGTGTCTTGAATCACCCCCATATTCGTCGCCCCACCGGGATCATCGGGATGATTAACGTAGCCGCCTTCCCATTGCAGCGTAAATTTGAGGGCCGTTGCCAGCGCATCATTTTTAGGACTGTTGGCGACCAAGGCTGGTGAAGCGACTAAAGGCGGACGCACATCGACTAATTTGCGGGCAAAGGTTGGGCCAAACAAACCCGTCGCAGCATTGTTGAGATGAGCCGATTTGCAGAAGTTTTCAAGCGCGGCTTTTGTAGCAGGCCCAAACACACCATCGATCGTCGTCTTGACATCACCGGGCAAAAAGCCGATCGCACTTAGACGAGTTTGCAGATCTTTGACAAGTTCTTTATCACTGGTCAGCGTTGCCAGGTTGATGACTTTGTTTTGTGCGACCAAATCTTTAAGTTGCATAGATTGACCCTGGGAATGAGGTAACTTTTCAGCGTAAGGAGTTTCACTTCTGGCTGTAGCTATCGTGGCTTACGGAGATGAAAAAGCTTCTTGTTGTAGCAAAAATTTAATAATCTCTAGAATACTAGTTGCGATCGCACTTTCAATAAACAGGAATTTGACAAGGGTATTTTCTACCACAGGTGAGACTCAAAAATTCTCAAGGGCCTGTACCCTTGGCAATGGAGATCACAGAACCACTTCACCGAACAACCTCGATGCAAATTCAAACACCAGACTGGGTTAAACACGCGGTTTTTTATCAAATTTTCCCCGATCGCTTCGCCAAATCTAAAACGCCACCTCATCGATTTTTGCAGCACGATCGCTGGGAAGACTGGCAGGCAACCCCAACGCTGCAAGGCTATAAGGGAGGAGACTTGTGGGGAGTCACAGAGAAGTTAGATTATATTCAAGATTTGGGTATCACTGCGATTTATTTCACTCCGATTTTTCAATCAGCCAGCAATCATCGCTACCATACACACGACTATTATCAAGTTGATCCCCTCTTGGGTGGCAATTCAGCATTTCGAGATTTTTTGGATGAGGCTCACCGTCGCGATATCAAAGTGGTGTTAGACGGGGTGTTCAATCATTCGAGTCGGGGGTTTTTCTTCTTTCATGATGTGTTAGAAAACGGGCCGCATTCTCCCTGGGTCAACTGGTTCAAAATCTATAAATGGCCCGTCAATGCCTATAACGGAGAGTTTCCCGCCAACTACGAGGGATGGTTTGGCAATCGAGCGCTGCCCGTGTTTAATCACGACAATCCAGAAGTGCGCGAATATCTGATGGAGATTGCTGAATATTGGCTCAAGTTTGGCATTGATGGTTGGCGGTTGGATGTACCGTTTGAGATCGAAGCTGAGGGATTTTGGCAGGAGTTTCGCGATCGCGTCAAAGCTGTCAATTCGGAAGCCTACATCGTGGGTGAAGTCTGGGGAGATTCTCGACAATGGTTGGATGGGACTCAATTTGATGGCGTGATGAATTATCTGTTTACAGGGCCGACCATCGCATTTACAGCAGGCGATCGGGTGATTCTCGATCAGGTTGAAAGTCGTGATTACAAACCGTATCCGGCTCTATCGGCTTCTCAGTACGCCAAGAAGATTCAAAAGTTGTTAAAACTGTATGATTGGCAGATTCAATTAACTCAGTTAAATCTATTAGCGAGCCATGACACTGCGCGATTGCTGACCATTGCCGATGGTGATGTGCCTAGCATTGAGCTTTCTACACTGTTGCTGATGACTTACCCCGGTGCGCCTAGCATTTATTATGGGGATGAAGTGGGTTTGCCGGGCGCGATCGACCCTGATTCTCGTCGCGGTTTTCCAGATCCATCCGAGTGGAACCAGAACCTTCTCACCTATCACCGTCAACTAATTGCCCTGCGTCACGCTCACCCTGCTTTGAGGATTGGCAACTACAAAGTTCTTCATGCCGAAGGAGACGGCTACATCTTTGCCCGCACCCTCGATCAAGAAGTCCTGATCATTGCCGTCAATGTTGGAACTTCTGCACTAAAACTCAGCCTCGATCGCTTCAAAATAGAATTAAAAGCACTGCCCAATAAACTATTGTTTGGCTCGGCTGATTTGTCAGAAACAAGCGATCAACCAGTGATCAATCTCGCGGCCCGCTCAGGCTGTGTGTTGGGTTAGCAATCAAAAATTTCTTCTTTTAGACAGAGATCAATTGAGGATTTCTCCTACTTTTAGAAGGATGAGGTTGAGGAACCAGATTCATAGAATGATTGCTCGAAAAGATAGATAACAGGAGTATTTTTTTATGCCAGAGCAACCCTTTGAAACTGCACAAACAACCGATCGTTTTCAAGCGGATGATATTGCTGCACAGCGAGACGATGTAGATGAACAAAATACTGGTTTGCCATCGGAAGTGACTGATCAACTGATGGATGGGTCTGATCAAGTCTTTATGGCTGCTTTTAAGAATGCACAGGATGATGGTCTGGGTCGAGAAGCTGCGCTTAGTATCGCCTGGAATAGCATCAAGCAGGGATTTCAGCGTGGTGAGGATGGAAGCTGGCACCGCAAAGAAAAGCCAGATGACAATGTATTGAGTTCTGGTACTGAATCCAGCGCCAACTAGATAAAGCGTTGCATTTTTTATGCTGTTTTGGATAGTCGAGGACGGGGGCGTTATTGTACACGTCCCTTCTTTGTTGCAGAAATAATTGCAAAAATAATTGATGTTAGACTATGCAGAATGTATGACCCCTTTAAGCTCCTTCTTATTCTTCTTAAAGTCGCAGAGCGGTAATTGCAGAAGTATTAGCTTAACATTTACTTTTTATGCAAGTTTATGCAAGATTTTAGTCAATTATTGTCCGACAAGGTAGAAACGATCGCTCAGTCCTGGATTGATGCTGTCTTTCGAGATGAACAGATCAAAAGTACTGACCATCTTTCCCGCAAGGCAGTCGAAGATCATGTTGCAGACGTGCTAGTTGCGCTCTCAACAGTGTTGGCAAAAACGGAAGTGGGTGATCTAGATACCATTGCAAAAGCCAGCTTTCAACATGGAGCACTCAGAGCAGAACAGGACTTTGATCCGACTGAAGTTGTGCGCGAATATCATCTGCTGCGATCGACGATCGTTGCTCACCTAAAAACCGAGTTACTTCAAGGAACGCCAGATGAACTACTGCGAACCATTTCTCTAATTGATATGGTGGTTGATGCAGCGATTTCTCAATGCTTTAAAAGCTATGTCGAACAACGACTACAAGAATTAGAGCAGGTGCAAAGTCAATTGATGTTAACCGTTGAAGAACTCGATCGACTGGTACATGTCAATCAAGACAGCCTATCCGTTTTGGCACACGAATTAAAAACGCCGCTTACGTCCATTATTGGCTACTCAGAACTGTTTTTGCGTCAGCAACAGCTCTCTAATGTCCCTTCTAATGTTAGAGATACCGCCCCCAGTCTGAGTCATATTGAACAGGTGTTGCGAAGTGGTCGATTGCTGTTACGTCTAATTAATAGCACGCTGGAGTGGTCACGCTACGAGCCAGGAAAAGTCGCCCTCAAGCAATCAACGGTGGAAGTACGATCGCTAATCCAGACTGTGATCGAGGTGATGCAGCCGCTTGCTGATAATAAAGGGTTACAGCTTTACATTGAGGATGAGTTTGCACCTGATGAAGTCACGATCGATGCGCTCAGACTGCAACAGATCTTAACCAATTTGGTGAGTAATGCGATTCGCTACACTGAGACGGGAGGCATCACGATCAAGGCGCATTCTCTAACCTCTCAGCACTGGTTGTTGAGCGTGACTGATACAGGTTTGGGCATTTCACCAGAAGATCAGAGTCGCTTATTTCAGCCCTTTGTGAGAGCGAGTTTGCCGACAGGATTTCATCCGGCTGACAGTACGGGGTTGGGGTTAGCGATCGTTGATCGATTGGTCAAGTCATTACAAGGTGAAATTAGTCTTGTTTCGGAGCCTGGTAAAGGTTCGACTTTTAAGGTAACGTTGCCGATCGAGGGGGTTTTAGAATCAGACTTATTACCTTCTCAAGCCAAAACTGTTAAATAAGTTCAAGTTTTATTCTATTACAAAATCCCCAATCTCTTAAAGAAATTAGGGATCTGAGGTTTTGTTAAATTAGAAACGAGGGATAAAAGAACTTCCAGTAGTTTAGTAGTGTCAATATCCCCCTACAAAACTCCGAAGCAAGAGCGCTCTATTGAAGTGGCGTTAAGTTAAACGGCTCCTGGGCCTCTGCCACGGTCGTCTCTCTCCATTGTCAATTCACCTTCACTACCATCGTTAACTTCGGCGAGTTCGGCGGCGCGGGCGGCTTCCCGTTCTTCTTCTGCTTGACGAGCATCTCCGGGCACTTCGTAGTACATTTCTGGCTCGACCGCATAGTTGTTAACCAACCCTTCCTTGTCTACCGTGTAGCCATCTGTCGTGCGGATGCTTTCTGAGTCGGTCTGGTCATCCGTAGGCGCGCTGGCTTCCCGTTCTTCGGTGGGATGTTGTTTATAAAGTTCTCCTTCTCGTTCTTTGCGGGCGGCTGTCTCAGCGGGGACAATCCCACGATCGTAGGTGTCAAATTCGGCGCGCTCAGACGTATCTCTTACAGTTTTCTTACCAGTTTCGTTAGCCATAATTGATGTCCTCATTAAAGAATAGTAATTGTCGCTCAATGGAAAGATTATGCCTTCTGTAACTTCAAACACACTATCTTGAGAGGGGAGTTATTTAATAAAACTCAGCTTTTTCTCTGTCTTTTGGCATAGCTTGCAGCGATACTATGGTTTCTAGGGAGTGAATATTGCAATTAATAAATTATGGCTGAATAAAACATCAAAAACTAATCATTCCTATCCATAAGACTTACATCTATTGAGAGGTGCGAAGCCTGTCAGGTTCTCTATACACTCACTATATTGAGACAACTATAAGAATCGTTTTTACTACATTCACAAGGTAGACAGCGCTTCTAAACACTGCTCTTTGATTTACTGAAACTATATTACGGGGAGAAATACTATGCCGAGATTGGTGGGCAAGCGTTCTAATTCTGATTCGACGATCGCTCTATTTTTGTTGCTGGCAATCGCAGCGGGCACCTTTCTAGAATTTGCAGGCTATATCAATTTGATTCAAGGATTTGGGCGAGACGGTCGATATAACTATCAGCCAAGCCGAGTTGAAGAAGTGATTTAACGAGCTTAGTTCAACAGACCGTGAGGGTAACGAATATTCAATTTCTTGAAAGGCAAATCAGTCTGTCGCTCTGTCATTTGAGAAACTTTTAGTACAAATAGATAAGGAAAAGAGATGCGTAAAGGTAGTGATGTTCTGGGTAAAGTCATAGTTGCTTTTGACACAGGCAAACGAATTGCACGAGTGCAGGATCTCATTTTTGACCAGACTGCCAATCAGCTACTTGGTTTTTTAGTCAGCGAAGGGGGATTGTTTCAGTCGCCACAGGTGGTTTCCTGGCAGAATATACAAGCGATCGGGCCTGATGCGATTGTGATTCCTGATAAAACTGCGATCGTTTCGGCAAAACGAGTTCCTGAAATTCAGTCGGTTTTAGTGAATAAACTGGTGCTGAAAGGAGACCGAATTTTGACGACAGATGGACGCTATTTGGGACTGATTGTTGACCTGTACTTTGATGAACAGAGCGGCACGATCGAAGGTTATGAAGCATCGGGTGGTCTATTTGCAGATGCTTATTCCGGACGATCGTTTATCCCGGCTCCCAAAACGGTAAATATTGGCGAAGATATTACGTTTGTCCCGCCCGAAACGGCTGATTTGATGGCGGAGCAGGTGGGCGGCATTCGGGGAGCAGTTCAAACCGCTACTAGCCGAATTCAAGAATCCACCGAAGTCGCAACCCAACGCCTTCAATCCGCCGCACAGTCTGCCAGCGAGCGCCTACAACAATCTGCCGAAGAAACGAATCATCGACTCAAAGAAGTTGCTCAGACAACCCAACTACAACTTCAAGAAGCCAGCAGTCGCGCCAGCGATCGGTTTGATCAAGGCAGTCAAAGTGCAGCCGCTTCGATCACCAATGCATTAGTAAGTCCAGAGGCGCAGCTAGAACATGTCGTCGGCAAACTGGTCGATCGTCCGATTTACACATTGGATGGGCTAGTTTTGATGGTTCAAGATCAAGTCGTTACGCTGTCTCTAGCAGAAGAGGCGCAGCGATTGGGTGTGTTAGATCAGGTTTATCGAGCCACTAACGGCAGCCTCACGGCAGAGATTAATCGGCAATTGCAGGAGTCTACTCAGTCAGCCAGCACCAGACTACAAACCTTGTCTCGAAGTGCGATCGCCCAAGGCAGTGAGTTTGCCCAAACCATGATCGAACAAGCCAAAGGTCGGCGGGTTCAGCGAATGGTACGGGATGAAGACGATCGCATCATTGCGGCTCCCGGCCAGATCGTCACGGATCAAATGGTCAATCGCGCCCAGTCTCATCACCAAGAAGCGGCCCTTCTAGAATCTGTTGGATTGCCTTCGCTGTCAGTTGTGCGTCGTCAGGCAAACGATACTTTTTCTAGTACCGGAACTCAGCTTCGAGAACAAGCGCTGATTGCTCAAGAGAATGTCAGTACGCTGTGGCAACAACTCAAAGAGCAGTTTATGACGCTTCAAAAACGGAGTGAGCGACTACAGCACCAACAACGTATCGAATCGGCACTAGGACGACCTGTTACCCGCGTGATTTTAGATCCTCAAGACCAGGTGATCTTGAATGTGGGTGAGATTATTACGCATGAGGCGGTTCGGCGGGCAGATGCAGGCGGCGTTCTCAATATTCTGCTCAACTCTGTCTACAAAGAACACCCGATCATTGCAGAAGCCGAACTTCGAGCCTCTGAGCCAGGAATTGCCGCACTAGAACGACAAATTGAACGAGCCAAGGCACGATCGCACAATTAGGTCAACAACTGCTAAGTCAAGGCAATGTGCAACTTTCTGATCAACGTCCCCCTTTTGAAGATTCCGTGTACAGACAAGTGGATTGTTTCCGTTTGAGTCGGCTTCTGCCCCCTAAATCCCCCACGAGTGAGGGACTTTGAACCCCTGAGAAGTTTCTTTGCATTCTAGAAGCCTTTCTTTCTCAAAGTCCCCCAGAATGGGGGATTTAGGGGGCGGGGGATCTCGGCGATGATAGATCGATCGACTTGTGTGTACACGGTAGCTTTTGAAGAGGGATTAAGGGATCTCTAAACTGTGCCTCCAACGGTACGATTCCCCAACCCCCTTCAAACGGGAGCTAAGAAGAAGTTGCACATCGCCTAAGTCAGGAACTCACAACTTAGATTCCCGTAGGTGGGTCGGAATGTTTTAAGCTTCGGCTCACCTTTTGTTTTGTATTGATGTGAATTCTATTGAGTTTTTTCGCTTCGTTGTAAACTGCTTCTGCCCCCCAACCTCCCAATCTGGAGGACTTTCAGACTAGATTTACGGTTCAAAGTTGCTCACTCGTAGGAGATTTAGGGAGCGGCTCGAATTGACAACCGGAGCGAGAGATTTCATCAAATTCACGTTTTATTGGCAAACTTATTCCAAAGAGCGGTGTTTTTGGCGATCGTTTCCCTTTCTCTAGACCGATGTGACTTGGGGTATCCGTAGTGGACGATAGTCCGTAAGACTGACGAAGGGAATGAGACGATGAAACTCAAAGATGTTGTAAAAATTCTCAAAGATACCGTTGCTGAGTGGAGTGAGGATAATGTTCCGCTACTAGCGGCGGCGCTGGCTTATTACACTGTGTTTTCGCTTGCACCCCTGTTGCTGATTGCGATCGCGATTGCCGGGGCCGTCTTTGGTGAAGAGGCCGCAAAAGGTGAACTGATTGGGCAGATTCAAGGATTAGTCGGTTCAGAAGGGGCAGAAGCGATCCAAACGATGATTGCTAATGCAAATAAGCCAGGATCAGGAGGAACGATCGCGACGATTACCGGGGTGGTCTTTTTGCTGTTTGGCGCGTCGGGTGTATTTGGTCAACTGCAAGCCGCACTCAATACCATCTGGGAAGTCAAACCCAAACCAGGGCAAGGAATCGGCAGCTTTCTACAATCTCGATTTTTGTCATTTGCGATGGTGTTGGTGATTGGGTTTCTATTATTAGTTTCCCTTGTGCTCTCAGCAATCTTAGCGGGCATCTCAAATCTGTTTGGCAACTTTGTTCCTAACCTTGTTATTGTTGGTCAGTTGCTTAATTTTGTGATTTCGTTTGGCGTAATTACAATGTTAATTGCAGCAATCTACAAGTTTCTACCGGATGTAAGAGTTCCTTGGAGAAATCTCTGGGTAGGAGCGGGTGTGACAGCGTTGCTGTTTAACATTGGTAAGTTTTTGTTGGGGCTTTATCTGGGAAGTAGCAGTGTTGGCTCGACCTATGGGGCAGCAGGTTCTTTTGTTGTCGTTTTGATCTGGGTGTTTTATTCGGCTCAGATTCTTTTGTTTGGGGCAGAGTTTACGCAGGTTTATTCAAAATATCGAGGTACGCCGATCGAACCATCCAAACACGCGGTTCATGTGCCCAAGGTGAATGAGCGCTCAGAGATGAAGATTCAAACAGAACGCCCCAAAAAGCAGTCTCACCTTGGACGGTATGCAATCGGGCTAGTAGGTTCGATCGTGGCGCTTGCGGGCATTTCTCGTCCAAAGTCACAGCGGAGACGGCGCGTGCGATAGTTTAGTTGAATCGCTTAACCAAACTGTTTTTTTGCCTGCTCGTACACTTCAACGGTGATTAGGCTGAGACCTGCTTCTTGAGCAAATTTCTCGATTTTTTTACGGGCAGCCGGACGCACAAAAAACGGAATTTCTTTCAGTCGGGCCTCTGCGTCACTTGTCCAAACGATCGCGTCACTCATTTCAACTCTCCCATTCTATGCAGACTATCATTACAGACTTTGCATTCAATCAATCAAATCGTGTAATCGAAACCGCGCAATTTCAAAAATCTCGGTCAACGCTTGCGTGATTTCTAGCTCGAATGAGTGGTGTAATCGTCGATCGAACGCTTCTAAAATAGTCTGCTTTGTATGGTTTTTAACCGCTACGATGAACGGGAAGCCAAATCGATCTTTGTACGCTTGATTAAGCGCTTGAAACTGGTTGTACTCTTCTCGCGTGAGGCGATCTAATCCGACTCCAGACTGCTCTTTGACAGATGCTTCGGCCATTTTTGTTTTGCTGCCCAGGTCAGGATGCGCCTTAATCAGCGTCAATTGTTCGACTTGAGTCATGTCATTTACAACAGCTATCATTTTTTGATGTAAATCGGTCACATCTTTGAAGGGCCGTTGATGCCAAACCTGATGAGCGATCGCAGGCGTATCTTCAAAAATAGCTCCCAATACTTCAACAAATTCGGGTTGACTGAGTTGATTGAGTTGAGCGATCGAATTCATGTTAACTTCCTCGATAAGTGCTGTAAGACCACGGAGAAGTCAGCAGAGGCACATGGTAATGGAGAGTGGAATCTGCAATGCCAAACTGAATGGGAACGCAATCAAGAAAGGGCACCTCCGGCAACTCATCCCCTTTTTTGGCAAAATAGTCGCCTACCCAAAAGACAAGTTCATAGCGTCCTACTTTAAGTTCAGAGTCGGCTAGAAACGGGCGATCGGTGCGTCCATCAGCATTCGTTACCAGGGTTTTGAGGTGTGTTTTTTGGGATAGAGATTCGATTGCCCACAGCTCGATCGTCAGGTTTGCGGCGGGGCATCCGTGGGCGGTATCCAGAACGTGAGTTGTTAGTTTACCAGTCATAGTGATTTTTGCGCTCAACGCATTGGGCCAGCTAGAATCGTGTTTGAGATCGCTTTCATAATGTTAGAACCATCTTCTTGCTTGAGTTCTTGATACCATTCTTGTGTTTTTTCTGGATCTTTGCCATGTGTCATTTCTGATCGCTTCCTGGCTTTTAAGACGACATCAGAAGTGCGTCCTTTGCGTTCTGATTCGTATCTGAGTAAAGCATCCTCTACGCTAATATTTGTGGTAATGAGATAGCGCGTAACGACTTCAGCATCCTCGATCGCTTGACAGCCACCTTGCCCCAAATCAGGAGCCGTACTGTGTGCCGCATCGCCCAATAACACAACTCGTCCTTTGGCCAACCGCTCTAACGGATCAACATCATGAATCTCAACTCGATTGGTACGCAACGGATCTAAGCGCTGGATCAAAGTTTGTACAGGAGCCGCCCAGCCTTTAAAGAAGTCCATCAGTTCGGTTTGATGCTGTTCGGGTTGGCTGACGGTGCCCTTGGGAAGTGGGACATCAAAAAAGAAATAGAAGCGATCGCCGCCCACAGGCATCATCGAAGCGCGTTTGTGTTCACCGACATAGATTGCCCAACTGTCTTTGGGTGCCAAATCTTCGCTAATCGGAACTAGCCCATTCCAGTTGACATAGCCGACGTAGCGCCGTTCTGTAGGATGCCCTAACACGTATTGCCGAACGGTGGAATGAGTGCCATCTGCGCCAATTAATACATCGCCAGTCACGCGCTGGCCGTCTTCAAAAATCGCGGTTACTTGGTCGGTATTTTGTTCGACGGCAACTAGTTTGGCATTGAGTTGCACATTTTCTGCCCCAAACGCATCTAATAGCATCTGTTGCAGATCGGTACGAGCAACGGGGTAAGGGCGCTGTCCGACAGTATTGATCAACGGTGCCAAACTAAAATCGGTCAGCAACTCACCCGTCTGGCTGAAGTATTGCATTCGATCCATCTGTCCGCCGATGCTGGCGATCTCTTTACCCAGACCCAGACGATTCAGGACTTTGACCCCGTTTGACCAGAGAGAAATTCCGGCTCCAGCGGGACGCAGTTCTTTGACGCGATCGAAGATCTCAACCTGATAACCCACCTGCCGCAAGGCAATCCCCGTCGCCAAGCCGCCCATTCCCGCCCCGATAATGATCGCTTTGAGATGATTCATAGTGATGTGAAAAGACGACTAATTTGAATAAGGTATACAGTATACTTTCTGCGAATGCACGGCAAATTACTGTGATTTTAGCGACAAACGGTCGCGCGATCGCTTCACACAGCTTCCTGGCACAAATTCAGAAATTCACACTTTTTTAAAGTCTTGCTTAAACACTGGAACTCATCAGGCAAACCACACCTAACGCTTGAGCTTGATATCCCCCTATTTTGGAGATTCAATCATGCAACGAGTTCTAGTATTTAGCCTATCGATTCCTTGTGATTTATTGCAAGTTGCCATTGTCGTATACAGAACTGGCAGACCTCAGCCGCAGTTAGCGATCGTCGGAACATAGTTCCAGTCCAGAAGCAGCTTTTTCTTCAGCCTTCATTTAACTTTCATCACAATGGGAATTCACAATGGCTCTTACACGACGGCATTTTGTGGCAGGGACGGTCACGATCGCAACTGGACTCACGATGAATCAACTTACTGCTCAGTCCGCAAAACCTGGAACATCAACCGCAAATGATTGCATCTTCATCTGCAACGAAGACTCTAATACTCTCTCTGTCATTAACCCTTTAACAAATCAAGTCGAAACGACAATCAACTTGACGAGTTTTGATGAAGATCCGCGTCCGCCCTTTCGGTTTGTCACAGGTGGAGTCATGCCAACGCAAGCTGCAATGATCGCTAAACCGCTTTATCATGGCGCAATTCACATTCATGGCTCGGCTCCTTCACCCGATTCGCAACTGTTGGCAGTGACAGGTCGAGGAACCAGCAATCTCTATCTGATTGATGTCGAAACCAAACGAGTGATTGGCAATCGAGCTAATTCCTTTACAGCACCAGACAAAGCCGTGAATTCGGACTGGTTATCCAGCGGTCTTTTGTTAGGTCGTGAACCCCATGAACCCACGTTTACTCGAAATGGCAAAGAACTCTGGGTGGCGCTGCGAGGTGAAAATCGGATTGCGATCGTAGAAGTCAAAGCGGCTCTAACTGCACTACAACAAGGCATCACAACGGGGGGCGTGAGACAGTATATTCAAACGCTCAACGGCCCTGCACAAATCTGGTTTTCACAAGAAGGTCAAACTGCTTTTGTCATTTCTCAAAAAGTGCCGTTGATCGAGGTGTTTGACGTGAATCCCGATGGCAATGGGTTGAGCCGTCCCAAGCTAAAAATGCGCCTGGATAACCGTGAATACGATCGCTTTGGCTTTACTCCATTTCAGAAAACTACGCCAAACGGTCAAGAAATTTGGTTTTCTCATAAACTTGCCGATACGATTTCAGTGCGAGAAACCAATGGTTCCTATCGGGTTTTGGATGTTTTTGCTTTGGGCGATCGTGCTCGTCCCAATCATTTAGAATTCGTTGAAAACGCTCAAGGAAAAGTCGCTTATGTCACACTTGCACGAGTGGATGATGACAGTTTGAGGGGCATTGCATCGAGTCAGGTTGTCATTATTGATCGATCGCAGCCTGCTGGAAAACGGCAAGTTATTGGTACATTTTTCACCCACGGACGAGAGGCGCATGGGCTGTGGACAAATCCGGAGAATACTCGTCTCTATATCGCCCATGAACAGGATGAGTTGCCGGGTACACCTGCGGCGGGACAAACCGTCTGCACTGTCTTCGATGTGTCAAAACCCCACAAACCAGCCTTCATCGCTCAGATCCCATTAGGTGAATTAACACTGCCCTCTGGTAAGTTACGCAACAAGAAAAGTATCAATCTTGTTTATGTGCGTCCGGGAACTTCTAGCCAAACTGCCGGATGATTTGGAGGTTTATCATGATTCGTCATTGTTTTTTTCAAGGTCTTTTCCAACGTCTTTTTCAACTCTTAGCGATCGCGCTCATCTTGTTAAAACTCCAACCATTTCCAGCACTTGCCGATGAGTTAAGTCACCCTCATTTTCGACATTCCAAAACTTCTAGCCAAGTTAGTCAATTTGTAGCTTTCTCCAAAGCGATGGAGGTTGGGATGAAAAAAATGATGACCGAAATGCATCAGATTGACACAATAGGCGAACCAGATATTAACTTTCTCGCGATGATGATTCCACATCATGAAGGGGCTGTAGAGATGGCGCGGCTTGTTCTACTCTACGGAAGAGATCCGCTTGTTCGTCAACTTGCCGGAGAAATTATCGCTTCACAACAAGTGGAAGTTGCCGCAATGCAGGCTCGGTTACTGATGCTCAAAAAAGGTGAGAACTTAGAGCCAGATGATTTCCCAGCAATTCATGGAACACGCGGAATGGCAATGCTAGATTCGTTATCTTACTAATTGCGATCGCGTTATTAAATGGATTCATTTTGAACATTGCAGATGACAGATTCACAGATTTTTAAAGTTTCTCCTTCAATCTAAAGTTAGACAGCAATTCTCATGTTCTGTCGCTAACTTGCCCAGGAATTAATGATGATGAAACCAATGCAGCTAGTTGAATCTTACAGGACACATGGAAGCTTGAGTGATGGACTTTCCACTAACATTGCCAAACAGCCTTTCCAAGATCCAGTATTTGAGTCGGGCATCTCTGCTTTTAGACGCAGTAGTTTTAGTCTAGGGAACCAGGGGAATGACAGTCTCTCTGGCGGACGAGGTAAAGACTTTCTTTTAGGAGAAGCAGGCAATGACCAATTAGATGGTGGAAACGGCAATGATGTTTTGATTGGCGGACTTGGCAATGACAGTCTACTAGGTGGAAAAGGGCGTGACATTCTCTTTGGTGGTGAAGGAATCGACACGCTGACAGGGGGCGATGGCAGAGATCGGTTTGTGATAGCTGGCAACGTTTTTTCTGGAGGAACACCAGTCCTTGTTGGCACCACTGGCATTCAAGCTCTCAACACTCCTGATATCATCACCGACTATCAGATTGGGAGCGATCAGTTTACTTTCAAAGGGAGCGACCTCGGTATTGATCAGATCAATCTTCAAAAAGGTATTACTTCAGAGATCGCGGGTGATGGTAACTTCATTGTGATGCTTGACCCATTTCCCAATGCTGCGTCTGCTGCAAGCGCGATCGCAGCAAATAATGCCATCACAGCGACTGAAGGGGTATTTGTTTATTTCAACACAACCCTTGGAATTAACCGCCTCGTCTATTCTCAAGATCTTGGCAACGGTGGAACGATTAGTGTCCTTGCCAATCTCACCAATCAGGCTGGAGATGCAGGGCTGCAAAGCTTAAACAGCTACTCTAGTAGAGATTTTAGCCTGTTCTAAACGTTCTGTCTTGATCGCATCTGAGGGGTAGCGATTGAGTTACCTCTCAGCTTTTTGCGTTTTGAATATTCGCTTTCCCTTCGACAAAATTTTCTGTACATTCACAGATTTTTAAAGTTCGTTTAGGAACATCAGAGTGAACGATTCAAAGCTGAACAAAGGAGACAAATTCCATGACTCGAACGGTAGCGATCGACTCAACGAGACGAACAACGAGTGCCTTCAAACAGCTTATGTCCTTACACTGGATCATGGCAGCTTGTTTTCTGCTGGTATACCTCACTGGCGCGATCGTGGCTCGGCTTCAGACGGGAGCTTTTTATACTGGCCCAAAAGGACTGCTCTCTTTTTTACACCAATCGATCGGAGTTTTGGTGATGATGTTACTCATTGCTCGGGTTTCTCTGCTCATTCGGGTTGTCTGGAGCAAATACTCGCGACGTTTACCCACTCCTACAGACAATTGGATACTTAAGTTTATCCTGCACACTGTTCTCTATGGGTTCATGTTAGTTGCTCCCATAACGGGCTTTCTGATTGCAAACTCTTACGGCAGTCAGGTGCCTTTTTTCGGACTTGCAACGGTCACTCCCATCTTTACCAAAAACAACGCAGTGGTTGAAACTGCTAGAAGCCTACATTTTTGGCTTTCCTATCTGTTTCTTGCTTGCATCATTTTGCACATTCTGGCGCATTGGAACATCGTCCGTAGCAGTGGGCAGCGGATTCAAACTACGATATCTAAGATGCGGTTCCATCACAAATAAACCTATGGCTGCTACAACTGTTTTGCTGGTTGACGATGATACGAACCTGTGTGAAACCATACAGCTTTATGTGGAGCGGGAAGGATGGCGCTGTTTGGTGTCACACAACGGCACAGATGGCACGGCTCAAGTTCAGCGTTTTCATCCAGATTTGGTTGTGTTAGACATTATGCTGCCAGATTTGAATGGATTTCAAGTGTGTCAAGCTTTGCGTAAAGCAGACTGCTTTGTTCCGATTTTGATGTTGACCGCACGCGCTGATGAAAGCGATCGCGTTCATGGTTTAGCAAGTGGTGCTGATGATTATCTGACTAAGCCCTTTAGCGTTAAAGAACTGATTGCGCGGGTTAGAGCGCTGCTAAGACGCAGCTATAGCGTTGGCTATCGGGATGTGCGACGGGCGCGGGGAATTGTGATCGATCGCGACCAGCGGCAGGCATTTCTAAATGGCGAATTACTTGATTTGCGCGGTAGAGAGTTTGATCTGTTGGCACAGCTAGTTAATTCTCCTGGACGGGCTTATAGCCGCGAACAACTGCTAGAACACATTTGGGGCTATGACTTTGAGGGGGATGTCCGAGTCGTCGATGTTTATATTCGGAAGTTGCGGGAAAAAATTGAGCTAGACTCGGCACACCCAAGTTATCTACAAACGGTTTGGGGGGTAGGCTATCGCTTTGTCGTGGGGGAAGTATGAAACCGTGGCAGAGTGTCTCCACTCGTTTAACACTCACGCTGCTAACGGTGACATTAGGCAGTCTCATTGGGCTGTCTTGGATATTGGATTCAGCCCTAAAGCAATTTTTTGTTCAGGATGCTCAGGCGAGTTTAGAGCGACAGTCAACCGTATTAGCAGCCCAACTTTCGGCGCAGCCAGGATCGTCACTCGCTCGTCAATTATCTGACCTTACCAGCCAACAGCAGAAAGTTCAGGTAATAATTCTTGACCCATCTGCAAACGCGCAAGTCATGAGCCAGGGAGTCGCAGATTCAAGCGCGATCGAGCTTCCTTCAGACCCTATTACTAAAGCGCTGGCAGGTTCACCTCAAGCTGGGGAGTTTTGGGTCGCGATCGATGCCCAGTATCCTTGGTGGCTTTACAGTACGGCTCCGATTAAACGGGGCGATCAAATCATTGGTGCAGTCTATGTGGCGATGCCGCTCAAACGACCAAGGCAGTTTGCTGAACAAGTGAAAGGTATTGTGATGGGAATCACTATTGCAGCGACAGCGATCGCTATCACGACCGGACTTCTGCTATCGCGTACTGTGACACGCCCCCTGCAAATACTGCACCGTCAAACGCAGCGCCTTGAGGCTGGGGACTATACCGCTCGTTCTTGGCTGAAAGGAAATGATGAACTTGCTCAACTCAGTCATCTGCTAAACCAAATGGCGGACAAACTGGTTGAAACGCTTGCAGCCCTCCAATCTCAAGAAGCAGTGCGTCGAGAATTAGTTGCGAACGTCTCCCACGATTTGAGAACGCCGCTGGCCACATTGCGGATTGGACTAGAAGCCGTGATCGATGGGGTGGTGGATGGTGAGAAAGCACAGCAGTATTTGAAACGCGCTTGCCGCGAAACAGATTATTTATCTCACTTGGTTGAGCAGTTGTTGTTATTGGCAAAAGCAGATGCGGGACAACTTCAGATTCAACCAGAAGCGGTGTCTGTGGTAGCGATCGCCCAAGAATGTTTCTCTCGAATGCAAGTGTCTGCGAATAAAGCAGGACTGGAGCTAAAACTGTGTGTCAAACAAACACCACCAGCCGTGCAAATCGACCCAGCCTTGACAGGGCAAGTCATCATTAATTTACTAGATAATGCAATTAAGTATGCCTCTGATGGAAAGGTTGTTTCTTTGAACATTCTTTCTCCGGTAGAGCAGAATCAGAAATACTATGTTCCTCTCCAAGTCCAAGACTACGGGCACGGAATGGCTGCTGATGCCATTAGTCGAGCAACTGAGCGATTCTACCGAGGAGACAATTCTCGCCCTAGAGGGGGAATGGGGTTGGGATTAGCCATCGCTCAACAAGTCTGTCACTTACAGCACGGAAGTTTGCAGATTAAAAGTGAAATTAATCAAGGAACTGTGATTACATTGTTCTTACCGATCGCAGTGATGGTCAACACTTCTGGTTGATCTCGATCGCGCGGCCGACTGTACTTGTACTAATGTGTTCTAAAGAATTCAAACTCTAGAGACTTATCCACCTGTAAATCTGCCGATCGCTCAAAATTGCGCTTACAATAAGATGCTGACCAATACAAGAAAATTTGATGCAGAAAACGTCATCTCTGCCTTCGGCTTTAGTCATTTCTGGGTTTCATGCGCTTTCAGAACCGTTGCGCGTCAGAGTCATCGAGTTGCTGCGAGAACAAGAGCTTTGCGTCTGTGACCTTTGTGAAAGCTTAGAGGTGACTCAATCTAAACTATCGTTTCATCTCAAAGTTTTGAAGGAGGCGCAGCTAGTGCAGGCTCGTCAAGAAGGACGCTGGATTTATTACAGCTTAAATCTGTCGCAGTTTGTTGTCTTAGAGCAATATCTGGCAGAATTTCGTCGCTTCAGCCCAATCCTTCCCGCTCGTGTTTGTCGAGACGACGGTTAATTTACTTTTTTGTTTACATTTTGTCATCAAATATGTGTTGCAGCAGACTTGAAAGAATCAAGTTTATTTGAAACGATCAAGGAGTTCTTCACCAGGGCACTTGAAAGTGAAATTTTTATGATCATCAACTTATCACTTCCAAACAGAACGCTTTTGAGTTTATGTGTCGTGGCGGTCTCCGGATTAATTGGTTGTAGCCCTTCAAACCCAGCAGCCAATTCTAGTCAGACGCAGACGACTCCGACAGAGGTTGCTAACTCGGCTATCCCAAGTGCCCAAAGCATTCAGATTGACGGATCGAGTACGGTCTTTCCGATTAGTGACGCGATCGCCAAAGACTACAAAAAATCCAAAGAAAACAGTATCGCGATCGACGTTAAATTTTCTGGAACAACAGGCGGTTTTAGAAAGTTTTGTGCAGGAGAAATCGATATCAGCAACGCCTCTCGTCCGATCTCGAAAGACGAAATGGAAGCCTGCAACCAAAAAGGAGTGCGATATATTGAGCTTCCTGTAGCGTTTGATGCTTTGACGATCGCTGTGAATCCCCAAAATACCTGGGCACAGGACATCACGATCGCAGAGTTAAACAAAATTTGGGAATCCGATGCACAGGGCAAAATCACCAACTGGAAACAAATTCGAGCGTCCTATCCCGACCGCCCTCTCAAACTATACGGCGCGGGCAAAGATTCGGGAACGTTTGACTACTTTAACGAAGTCACCCACGGAAACCCCAAAGAGAGCCGCACTGACTACACATCCAGCGAAGACGATAACGAACTTGTCGCAGGCGTGAGCAAAGACCCGAATGCGCTCGGCTATTTTGGATTTTCTTATTACGAAGACAAGCAAAATCAGTTAAAAGCTTTAGCGATCGATTATGGCAAGGGTCAGGGAGCCGTTGCCCCGTCGCGAGAAGCGGTCGAAAAAGCAACCTACCGCCCATTTTCACGTCCCTTGTTTATCTATGTAAATGCGGAGGCAGCGCAGCGAAAACCAGAACTTCAGGAATTTGTTCTCTACTATATTCGCAATGCAAAGCGAGTTTCGGAAGTGGCACAATATATTCCCCTGCCGGATGAAGGGTATCGCCTCAGCGAACTTCACTTCTACCGACTCAAAGTTGGAACAGTGTTTGAAGGGGTTCCGCAGCCAGATTTGACGATCGGAGAACTACTGCGGAAGCAAGCCAGTTTTTAACGTGAATTCGATGAGTCTCCCCCTCGTTCTCTAGTCCGTCAGCCCTGAAAATTAAAATTTATTTTGTCTGAAAGCCCCCCAGAATCGGCAGCTTGGAGGACAGAAGATCGGGGCAGCGTAAGCGAAAGAACTCCATTGAGTTGACGTTTTTTAAGCGGTTAGCGTTCACGATCGCTCTATTTTCCTGTTGCGATCGTGAACAATCAAGCTGTGTTTGATTCAGGATTAATCAAATTTTTTAGATTTGAGATTTCTCAAAAGTTATTGAAACAAGCATTGAGATGATTGAACTAAAGGAATATACTAAATTAACTTGAAATATAGAGACAGTTTATCAGGTAACCTCTATGACCGTGCGAATTGGAATCAATGGGTTTGGCAGAATTGGTCGATTGGATTTACGAGCCGCTTGGGGCTGGCCAGAGATAGAGTTTGTCCATATCAACGAGGTAAAAGGCGGGGCAGAAACAGCAGCCCATCTGCTCAAATTTGATTCTGTACACGGGCGCTGGGCCCCAGAAGTAGAAGCGGGTGACGATCGCATTCTCATTGACAAAACAGCTCTCACCTTCAGCGAACATGCCAAACCCGGCGAGGTGCCTTGGGAAGATTACGGCGTAGATATTGTCTTGGAATGTTCTGGTAAGTTTCGCACTGCTGAAACCCTCGATCCCTACTTTAAGCGCGGGGTTAAGAAAGTGATTGTAGCGGCTCCCGTCAAACAAGGGGCGCTCAACATTGTGATGGGCATCAATGATCACCTCTACCAGCCCAACGAACACCACCTCCTCACCGCAGCATCCTGTACTACAAACTGCCTTGCCCCGGTCGTAAAAGTGATTCATGAAGGGTTGGGGATCAAGCATGGGGTAATTACGACAATCCACGACAACACCAATACCCAAACGATCGTCGATGCTCCCCACAAAGATCTGCGTCGGGCGCGGGCTACTAGCTTATCGCTGATTCCTACTACAACCGGGTCAGCAACCGCGATCGGACTCATCTATCCCGAATTAAACGGCAAGCTCAATGGTTTAGCGGTCAGAGTTCCATTGCTCAATGCGTCGCTGACAGACTGTGTGTTTGAAGTCATGCGATCGACCAGCGTTGAAGAAGTCAATCAATTGCTAAAAACAGCGGCTGAGGGTTCACTAAATGGCATTTTGGGCTATGAAGAACGGCCCTTGGTGTCGATCGATTACAAAGATGATCCCCGTTCCTCAATCATTGATGCTCTTTCCACAATGGTGGTTAATCAAACTCAGGTAAAAATTCTCGCTTGGTATGACAACGAATGGGGCTACTCCAATCGCATGGTAGAGCTTGCGAGAAAAGTTGCAATCAGCTTGAAATAGGTTCGAGTTTGTCTTTCACTGACCATTCAGCACTCCTACTTCCTCACCTCTCATGGCAACTTCTACCGCGTCTCGTGCCAACTTCAAGCACTACATTCTCGTCACCCTGACCTATTGGGGCTTCACGATTACTGATGGGGCCCTGCGGCTGTTGGTACTGCTCTACTTTAATAACATTGGCTATACCCCGATTCAGATTGCCTCGCTGTTTCTGTTTTACGAAGTCTTTGGAGTGGTTACAAACTTCTTGGGCGGCTGGATTGGGTCTCAGTTGGGGCTAAAGGTGACACTCTATACGGGGATTGGGCTACAAATCTTTTCTCTGGTGTTGTTGTCCTTTCTTAATCCTGGCTGGGCGCAATGGTTAGCGGTGCTATATGTGATGGTGGCTCAAGCATTTTCAGGCATTGCTAAAGACTTGACCAAAATGAGTACCAAAAGTGCCATTCGATTAGTTGTACCGCAGGATGCTCAGTCTGCTTTGTTTAAGTGGGTTGCGATTCTGACAGGTTCTAAGAATGCGCTTAAAGGAGTCGGCTTTTTTGTGGGCAGTGCCCTACTAGGATTGTTTGGTTTCGTTAATTCCTTGTGGATTATGGCGGGAGGCTTGTCTCTATTGTTGTTTACGGGCTTGTTTCTGCCGAAGGGAATGGGCAAAATTAAGGCAAAAGTTAAGTTTACTCAACTCTTTTCTAAGAGCCGTGAGATCAACATTTTGTCTGCGGCGCGATTCTTTTTGTTTGGCTCTAGAGATGTCTGGTTTGTCGTCGGATTGCCTGTCTTTTTGCGGAGCGTTTTGGGGTGGTCGTTTTATCAAGTCGGCGGCTTTCTCGCCTGTTGGGTGATTGGCTATGGCATTATTCAATCCCTTTCTCCGACGCTAATTCGACGATTTGGATCGAGTCGTCCGCCTCAGTCAAAGACAGTTCAATTTTGGACATCAGTGCTTACTGTGGTTCCGGCAGTGATCGCGATCTCTCTGCAATCGGGAGTTTCTGCAAATGTCGCGATCGTGGGTGGGCTGCTTTTGTTTGGCGTTGTCTTTGCGTTTAACTCTGCTGTTCATTCTTATTTAGTTCTAGCATTCACCGACGATGACAAAGTAGCGTTAAATGTCGGCTTTTACTACATGGCAAATTCGGGGGGGCGACTAGCGGGGACGGTGTTATCTGGGTTGGTGTATCAGTTTTATGGGTTAGTAGGCTGTTTGTGGGTTTCGACCATTTTAGTGTTAGCGGCGGCAGTGATTACTCGCAAACTGCCTGATCCTCAGCCGAGCCGAGAGATTGCCTGGAAAGCGGAAGGCGGTGATTGAGGTTTCTGTTTGATTCATATTTCGCCAATTGCTGGAAAAATGCTGTTGATGGTGATCGCCCGTCGGTACGATCGACACACAATTCATCAAGAATCTTGATCTTGCGGAAGATGGCACGATGAAAGATTCGCCTTACCGCGATCGCGTAATTGATGTGATGGAAGAACTCTACAAATTTACATTGCTGTTGAGAGAACAAGTAGATTACCTAACCGATCGCTATAGTGAACGCAAAGAGAAAAAGGTGGAGTGAGTGTGATGATCACCACCATACCAAGATGAATGGCACTGACTTAGGAAATTTAAGGGTTTTGATCTCCTGAATCAGTGCAGTTCCTTGGATGGGGCGCGAATATTATGGGGTCGATCGCTCCATCTTTTGTCGCTGTCGAGTCAGAATACTCATCACTTCACCAAACGAGGGTGCAGGCAGTAAAGGACTCCAATCGGTGGCATTTGCAAATCGTCGGACGTGTAGATTTTGAATTGTCTCCGTTACCCCATCCGAGGAACCGATAATTAACACTCGCAGGATTTCAAACTCATCAGAGTGAGGAATCGCAACGTCAGGTAAAAGATCCTGAAGCGGAATGCGAAGCGAAGTAATCGTGAAACGGGGAATGGAATCGGGAAGGAAACGGCGTTGAATTAATTCTAGAAATGCGTAGGCGAAATCGCACAGCCAAAAGCCAGCGTTCAAAAGGCGCTCTGCCATGTAGGTACTCCAATTTTAGGTCTCCAAAGAAACCCAAAAAACTAGCCGCCCCAAAGAGCAGAACAAGTCGGAGCGACCAAAGGAGTGATAAAATCCTCCATTAGCCCTCTTGACTGGGAACAGCAGTCTTGCGGGTTAGCTGCCCTTCGTTGCTTGCTACAACTTGGGGCGGCGACAGACTCAGTTTTTTGGGCGATCGGACAACTTTCCCGTGACGAAAAGATGTCCTTGATTTGAGAGAATATCTGGAATTTTGATTCTCGTCAAGTAGAGATTGCAGTAATTTTGTGAAGCGAGCCGTTTGATAAGTGAACGTGAATTCGATGAAATCGTTCGCTACGGTGATTAATCCGGGCAGCCCCTAAATTCCCCATTCTGGGGGACTTTGAACCAGAAGTCTGATCTTAAAGTCCCCCAAAGTTGGGCTACCGTGTACACACAAGTTGATTGATCCGTCATTGCCGAGACCCTTCGCCCCCTAAATCCCCCAAAATTGGGGGACTTTGAATGCTAGGCAATCTCTCTGGGTCAAAGTCCCCCAGATTGGGGGATTTAGGGGGCTGAAGCCGATTGAAACGAAGCGATTCCGGACTTGTGTGTACACGGTAGCAAAGTTGGGGGGGTGGGGGGCAGAAGACTAAAACAACGCAGCGAAAAGTCTCAATCGAATTTACGTCAACAAATTCCTTAGACTTTAAAGCGCTTGCTCAGACAACGGCCAGTGCCCCCACGACGCACCAAAATCAGTTCTGCAACGATGCTGATAGCAATCTCTTCGGGAGTCAGTGCCCCAATATCAAGACCGATCGGCGCATAAATCGATCGCAATCTACTTTGAGAAATTCCTCTGTCTTCTAGTGATTGATAAACCTGTCGCACTCGTTTCTCGCTGCCAATCATCCCAATGTATTGACAATTTAATTTTTGGTTTAATAACGTTTCTAAAGCCATTAGATCTTGTTGATAGCCGCGTGTCACTAGCGCAACGTACAGCATTGTGTGATCTGCAAATTGACCAATCACATCAGCGATCGCTTCAGTGTAAATTTTGGAGGCGTGAGGGTAACGGGTTGCATTCGCCCATTCAGCGCGATCGTCCTGTACGACAATTTGAAATCCGCTCAAGTGCGCGACTTTTGCCAACTGTTGGCCGACGTGTCCTGCACCGATGATCAGCAACGTGGGCGGAGGCTGTAGCGTTTCTGTAAAACTGTTGGGGGTTGATTCGTTTAGCAAATGAGGCAACTGATCTGCATCAAAGGGTGTGACCAACGTTGCGGATTGTCCGGCTTTGAGACGATGTAGAATTTGTTGAACTAGAGAAATTGCCCACTCTCCAGACCACCGTTCTAGCCACACCTGCATTTTGCCTCCACAAACGCCCTGAGTTTTTCGCTGAGGGGTTCCTGTGAGATCAATTTCGACAAACTGTTTTTTGCCTGTTTGCAGCACGATCGCGGCTTGCTCAATGATCGAAGCTTCTCCCGCGCCGCCCCCAATGGTTGAGAAGATCCGATTGTGAGCGCCGATGATCATCTTTGCGCCGACTTCTCTGGGCACCGAACCTTTGACACTGACCACCGTTGCGACCACGACGGATTCTTGACCTAACCATTCAGCCAATCGAGCATAAAAATCCAGCGTCATGTCACCAAAACGGGATCAACAATAGAAGCAGCCGGAGTCCGAACCTGCTCGATCGCCCACAGGGTGACTTCTGGAGTCAAGGGAGACGAAAGGGGCACTTGATTGGGTTGTCCAAACGCGGCAATGGCTTCTCGAATCGCTTCTCGGACGGCGATCGCCAACATAAACGGAGGCTCCCCGATCGCTTTGCTGCCATAGATCACACCATCTTGTGCGGCTCGTTCTAGTAAGTGTACGTTGAAGTGTTCGGGAACTTCGCTAATCGTGGGAATTTTGTAAGTACTGGGGGCATCGGTTCGCAGTCGTCCTTGAGCATCCCACACCAATTCTTCCATCGTCAGCCAGCCCATTCCCTGCACAAATCCGCCTTCGATTTGACCTTGATCGACTAGCGGATTCAACGACTCGCCCACATCATGCACAATGTCTACTTGGCGTAGTTTGAATGTGCCCGTAAAGCCGTCTACTTCTACTTCACAGACCGCAGCACCATACGCAAAATAATAGAACGGCCGACCTTTGCCTGTGGTTTCATCCCAATAGATATTCGGCGTGCGGTAATAGCCCGTAGCAGACAGACTAATGCGATCGCTATAAGCCTGCTTCACCACATCAGCAAAGTTGACAGAAAGTTGGGGATAGCTGCGACAGAAGATGCGATCGTCTTCAAACACCAGATCTTCGGGCGTATCCAACATCATCATTCTCACCGCCACCGTCGCCAGCCTTTCTCGAATCGTTTCACACGCATTTTTGACCGCCTGACCATTCAAATCTGAGCCACTCGAAGCGGCTGTTGCAGAGGTATTCGGTACTTTGTCAGTGCTAGTCGGCATCATGCGAAACCGTTCTAACTTCACGCCCAAGGCTTGAGACGCAACTTGTAGCATTTTGGTGTGCAGTCCTTGCCCCATCTCTGTGCCACCGTGGTTGAGTTGAATGCTGCCATCGGCATAGACAAGAATCAACGCTCCCGCCTGATTGTATTGAGTCTTGTTGAAGGAGATCCCAAACTTGACGGGCGTGATAGCCAACCCACGTTTTTTGTAAGCATTGGACTGATTGAATTGCGCGATCGCGATCTTCCGTTCTGCGAAATTGGCGTTGGCTTTGGCTTCATTCCAAATGCGCGTCAGCCGATTGTCGTAGAGTTCTTGTCCGTAGTGCGTGGTATTCGTTTCGCCAGCCCCATGATAGAAATTGCTCTCGCGCACCCCATCCGGCGGCAGATTCAAATGGCGGGCAATGCGATCGATCACTTCTTCGATCACAATCATCCCTTGTGGGCCACCAAATCCCCGAAACGCTGTATTCGAGACACGATTCAGTTTAGCAATCTGCCCTCGCACTTCCACATGAGGAATGTAGTAGGCATTGTCTACATGCAGCATTGCCCTTAACAGAACGGGAGGCGACAGATCGAGACTCCAGCCGCCATCCGCATAGAGATCCACATCCAAAGCAGTGATCATGCCATCTGCCGTAAAGCCAACTTTGTATTGACCCAGATAGCCGTGTCGTTTGCCCGTGAGAATCATATCGTGGTGTCGTCTCAGCTTGACTCGTGCGGGACGGCCGGTTTTGTGAGCGGCGATCGCAGCCACCGATGCAAACGGATTCGCCTGAGATTCTTTGCCGCCAAATCCACCACCCATTCTCAAACAGGTCACAACCACTTGGTTACTTGACACACCCAACACTCGCGCCACAATGATCTGAGTTTCAGTCGGGTGCTGTGTTGATGAATAAACCTGATAGTGTCCCTCGCCATCCGGAATCACCCAACTCGCCTGAGTTTCGAGGTAGAAGTGATCTTGTCCATTCATTTCGACTTCCCCTTCCAGGCAAAAGTCTGAAGTTTGAAGTGCCGCTTGCGGGTCGCCTCGACGAACTAACTGCGATCGATTGTGAAAGCTCTGAGCAACAATGGCATCTTTAATGCTCAAGATCGGCTCCAATGGCTCATAGTCAACGACTACTTTTTCGGCTCCTAGTCGAGCGGCGGTCTCAGTTTCACCAACCACCCAAGTAACCGCCTGTCCCCAGTAGCTTACTTCATCCGTGGCTAGTAACACTTCATCGTGAACAATCACCCCAGTATTGTTTTCTCCCGGCACATCATCAGCAGTCAGAACCGTTACAACACCCTCCACCTCGTAAGCCGCAGACACATCGATTTTTGTAATCCGTGCCTTCGCATGGGGAGACAGAACGGGGAATAGCGACAACATACCCGCAGGAATGCGCTGATCGTCTGTGTAGACTGCTGTTCCGCTGACGTGAGCTTCTGCACTTTCATGACTTTTGCGTTTGCCAACTGCGCTCATGATGCAAGTTCCCCTAGCTTGTGTGCTTCACCGAATTCTACAAAAAACTTCTCAAACAGATTCGCCACTAACAGCTTCCGATAGTCTGCACTGCCTCTCAAATCCGTCAACGGGGTAAAGGCTTGTTTGAGGGCTGACTTTGCCTGCTGCACTGTTTCAGCATTCCAGAGCTTGCCGATTAATAGGTCTTCAACGGCGATCGCTCTCACAGGCGTTGCGGCTACTCCTCCATAAGCCAGTCGAGCGTGAATAATTCGCTGATCTGCATCCAGATCAATCACAAATGCCGCCGCCACAATGCTGATATCGTCCGTTCCGCGCTTACCGATTTTGTAGGATTGACTGCGGCGATTGATCCCGCTCACTTTAGGAATCCGTACTGAAACAATCACTTCACCTGGCTGTAAATCGGTTTGTCGATATCCCTTAAAAAAGTCGATTAGAGGAATGGTGCGTTCACTTCTAGCGCTGGCTAATCGCAACGTGGCATCAAGGGATAAGAGAACGGGAGGCAGATCCCCGATCGGGGAAGCCGTCCCAATATTGCCGCCCAACGTAGCACGAGTCCGAACTTGCCGAGCCGCAAACCAAAACAGCATCTCATCCAAACTAGGAAAGACTCCCCGCAGCCGCTCCTCAAAGTGACTCAACGGCACAGCCGCCCCAATTTCTACAAAGTCTGATGTGTTCTCCAGCGTTTTCAATTCTGCTACCGCTTCGAGTGAGATGAGGACAGGAAACGATTGGCGATGGTAGCTAATTTCTAATCCTAAATCGGTTCCCCCAGCAATCAACTTTGCATCGGGGTACTCATTCATCAATGCAAAGACTTCTTCTAATCGAGTCGGACGATAAAAGAACTGTTCGTTGCCGTGATATCGAATTTCGTTCAGATTCGCGTCCGTATGTTTCAGCCGTTCTTCAAAGTAATCAGTTGACTCATCCGATTGCTGGGCGACCCCTTGCGGGGAACTCGAAGAGATCGCTTCCTGGGCCGCCCGTCGAATCGCGAGATAACCCGTACAGCGACACAGATTTCCCTCGACACAAGCATCATTTAAATTGCGATCGTAATAAGCCGCAAACAAACTCATCACAAATCCCGGCGTACAGTACCCACATTGAGAACCGCCCGTTTTCACCATCGCCGCCTGTACTGGATGCAGTGCTTCCTGACTCACCCCTTCAACCGTGACAATTTCTCGCCCCGCCACCGACCCCAACGGAATTAGGCAGCTATTGACGGCTTGATATTGAGGCTGACCATGAGTGCCCTGAGCGACGATCGCCACCGTACAAGCTCCACAGTCTCCATCACCACAGCCTTCTTTAGTCCCAATCCGTCCACTCTGCCGCAAATATTCCAGCAAAGTCATCGTCGGCGACACGTCTTTGAGTCGAACGGTTGCCCCATTAATCATGAGAGTCAGATAGTTTTCGATAGCTTGGGTCACGTCTCAATGAATTGTAAAGGACTGATCAATACAAGTAATCTTAGCGCTTCACCCAAGGTCTCAACTGGTTCAAAGTCCATTAAATTGGGGGGTTGGGGAGCAAAACGCCAAACAACGAAGCGAATGAATTTTTTCAAATTGAAGCTTGATCGCTCTCTTGCATACTGTATTCACTTTGTCGTTGATGATGTGTACTGACCTATACTTTTCAGCCAAAAAACCGTTCACCCTCACTCACCCAGGGCAAAGCCTGCCCCCATTTTTTGTTAAACACAAAAGAATCTAATGGCTTGCGTTGACGAGGAGAAAACTCACGATCGCGAGATTGCTCCGACAGCGGGTTATTTGCAGGTGACTTTTAAAGCATTTCTAGTGGTTTTGCAGTACGAGGCGGCGGAAAGGCTTGATTCAAATCAGCTAGATCTTCTGGCGTTAAGACGATCTCAAGCGCTGCATAATTTTCACGAATGCGATCGGGATGACTCGACTTTGGAATCACCATCACATCCTTTGGCTGAAGTAACCAGGCGATCGCGATCTGGGCCGGAGATGCAGTGTGTCGATCGGCAACCGTTTTCAAAGTGGAATTCTTCAACAATCTGCCTTGTTCGATCGGTGAGTAAGCCATGAGAGGAATGCTATTTTTGCGACACCAAGGCAACAAGTCCCACTCGACTCCACGACGGCTGAGATTGTAGAGAACTTGATTCGTCGCCGTCAAACCTTGATCAAACTGGCGGGCTTCTTCCATATCAGAGCGATCGAAGTTACTCACCCCAAAATCGAGAATTTTTCCAGCCTGACGCAGTATGTGAAATGCCTCAAACGTGTCTGATAAAGGAACTGAACCGCGCCAGTGTAGCAAATAAAGATCCAGATAATCAGTGCCCAGTCGCTTTAGGCTACGATCGCACGCCTGTATCACGCCCTGACGAGTGGCATTGTGCGGATAAACCTTGCTGACGAGAAACACTTGATCTCGCCGTCCCGAAATGGCTTTGCCGACGATCGTTTCTGCGCCGCCTTCTCCATACATTTCAGCGGTGTCGATTAGAGTCATTCCCAGATCCAATCCCAGGCTTAGGGCATCGGTTTCGGCTTTGCGGGTGCGATCGGCTTCTCCCATTCGCCAAGTGCCCTGTCCCAAAATGGGCATTGGTCTTCCAGACGGCAGTTTGACTGTCCACATAGTCTGCAATTCACCTGATCAATTAGTTAATCAATTAATAGTAAGGACACTCAGATCTGTAATCAAGATAGAAAAGGCATAAATTTTGTGGCTTAATCAACCCTCTAAACCGCCAAACTTCTCGAATGGGTCTATCAAAGACTGCCTGAAATGATAACGGAATGCTAGCGTAAATGGGGACTTGTGTAAGCAAGGAATCGAATGAGTTTGTTTACGTTACTCATTCTGAAAATATGGTGAGGGTTTCTGCATCACTTTCTGGAGTAGCATAGTCAGTCCAGCAATCGTTAGTTTGAGGTGGCGAATAATGGTAACGAAGTTGCAGCAGTTGGTCAAGACGATCTCAAGATCCACACTTTTGAGCAGAGGCCGTAATCTCTGGACTTTGAACCAACAGGATTGGAACCTACCTTTAACAAGGATAGAAAAGTTATTGATTGGAGCGTATTTGATTTTGGATGACTACTCGCGTGGAGAGTTTCCTCCAAAATTTAATGATGAGAAAACGACTCATGACGCAGAGATCGCTTACCGTTTTTCATTGCCAGAAGTCACTGCCTCCGAAGTTGCTGAAAGTGAGCTTCGCAAACCATTTTGGTTTGGATATGGAACAAGAAAGTATCTTACAGACCTTATCGATCTCGTGGTCATGCTTGAAAGACTACAGATTCATCCGCCACAAAAACTACTCGAACTTGGATGCGGATCTGGATGGATGTCAGAATCACTAGCTTTAATGAAGTTTGATGTAGTGGGTACTTCAATCTCTCCTCATGATATTAGGGATGCTGAGACTAGGATTAAAAGCTTTGAAGCGAAAAATCTCAAGGTCAACCTAGAATTCATTGAAGTTCCAATGGAAACAGTTGCGGCAGCAGTCCCACATCAGGGGTTATTTGATGCTGTATTAGTTTTTGAAGCATTGCACCACGCTTATGACTGGAGGAAAGGGGGCGTTCCTGGATCTAAAAGCGAAGCGAAGCGTTCATCGAACTGACGGTAAAAAGATACACGCTACCAGCCTTTCTCAGCCTTCTAATACATAGGCAGTCACAGAGGCAATTTGTTCTTCCGTGAGGCGACCTCTGAAAGCGGGCATTGCGCCTTTACCTTTCGTGACCTGAGTGACGATCGCCGCTGTCGTATCTTTAGCATTGGCAACCAGAGCATCTTTCTTCAACGTCTTGGCAGCATCGATCACGTTTCCGCCGCCCATATGACAGGATGCACAGTTTACATTAAAGACTTTGGCACCTGCGGCAATATCAGCATCCGCGAGAGCAGGCTGGTCAGACTCATAAATAACAGAGCCACTGTAAAAATGAGTGTTAGAAGTGTTCTCATTGAGGATCAGTAGATCGAGAATTCTTTAGGAAAGGGGTAGAGTCAGGCAAGAAAGAATTGAAATTACGCCATGACTCCGGCATCCCCAAGTTCAGTATCTGCCCTTCCCGCCTTGACGGATGAATCGACTTTGAGCGCAACCCTCGATCGTCTGCTCAAACATTTGACCGTTCCCACCCAAGGCGCTATCGAGATCCCCGCACCACCGAAACTGGACAACAGCGACAACACCTGGTTCAAACCTTGCAGCAGCGGATAGAGCAGTTAGGGTATCAGGTTCAACTGACTCCCATTGCCGCCGCTCAATCACCCGTCTAATCCTCTATTTTCAAAGCGAGTCTAATATGTAGCTGTGAGTAGCAAAATTAACGATCGTGGCTAGAATAGAGGCACTCTAAACCCGGTAGTACTCCGTTCCACATTTTGCGTTCTATGAGAGGCATTCCTGCTCGGCTCCTGACTATCTCGGCGATCGCAGCACTTCTGACAATCGCCCCTGCGGTTTGGGTGCAAGCTCAATCGATTGCGCCAGGCAAACCCCAAGCTGACCGACTGTTCAAAACGGGTAGTGACTATCTCAAACAAAATGTTCTAGTTCCAGCTTCTCAATCTTTGGAGCAAGCCCTGAGCGCCTATCGTGCGATCGCAGATATCGAAGGACAAAGGGCTGTTTTGCTGCAATTAGCGATCGCTGAAGTTCGATTAGGCAAATATGACCAGGCTTTCAGTCGCACTCAGCAAGCCCAAGCCCTTCCGGGTCGTCATTCTTCTCAAGGCGCGATTCTCAGTACGCAAGGCTCAATTCAATTAGAACGGGGCAACTACCGAGAAGCTTTGCGATTGTTTAGGGCGGCAGCAGGAGGACAAGGCGCAGACATCGGTGCAGAAACTCGTAATCGTCTGGGAATCGGCGAAACGCTACACGCATTAGGATTTTATACACAGGCACTCGACGTTTTACTGCTAGCCATTCGTGCGCCGGGCGATCGCGGCGATCAGGGTCGTGCTTTGAATGCGATCGCAGATGTCTACTTCAGCTTGGGACAATACGACACGGCAAAAAACTACTACAATCAAGCGCTAGCAGTGCGTCAAGGGGCCGGGGATTGGTTGAGCTACGATCGAACACTTCAAAGTCTGGGGCGGGTCAGTCAAGTTCTCAAACAACTCAACCAGTCGCAAACCTATTATCAGCAAGCGCTGAAAGGAATGACCGGGCGGGGAGACCAGACTGGAAAGGTCAGTGTGTTTCGAGGAATGGCTCAACTGGCAGCAGAGCAAGCCAATCCCAAACAGGCACTTTCTTACTACGAACAAGCGTTAGCAACAACTCGTCTGGCGGGTGATGCAGGTCGAGTAGCCGTTCTGAACGATTTAGGATTTTTCTACAAAAGTCAAAACCAGTTTGAGTCTGCGATCGCGACCTTAGAAGATGCGCTGAGACTAGCCCAACGCAATGGAGATGTGCAGGGTGAAATCAGAGCCTTGAGCGGGATTGGAGAAACTCGGTTACAGCTTGATCAAAAACTTAACCAAAAACAATCCGGACAAGCCAAACAGGCTTCCAAAGTTCTGCAAACTGCGATCGAACGGTTTGAATCTTTGCGCCCTGGGCTGCGAGATGCAGATAAAGTTGCGCTGTTTGAAACCCACGCTCATATCTATCGATTGCAGCAGCAAGCCCTGATTCGCCAAAATCAGCCTGCCCAGGCATTAGCGATCGCAGAGCGAGGACGAGCCAGAGCCTTTGTCGAACTGCTCTCACAGCGCTTAAAAGAAGAAATCGCCAACATTCAACCGCCCACCGTGACCGAGATTCAGACGATCGCCAAACAGCAACGAGCCACGATCGTCACCTATTCGATTATCTACGGCGCAAATCACGAAGAATCTGAACTCTATAGCTGGGTCGTCAAACCAACCGGAGAAATCAATTTTCGCCAAGTTGACCTCAGCAAACTGCAAAATCGACCGAATTCGATAGACACGCCTACAGTCAAATCTCGCGGGGCTGCTCCTGAAGGAAGTGACTCATTCATAACGAATTTTGTGATGGCTATCCGAGGCACTATCACGCAACCGACAGAAAGCGCTTCAGAGCCTTCGACCGTTTTATCCTCGACTCAAACTGCCTATCAAATCTTGATTCAATCGATCGCTGATTTATTGCCCAGAGATAGCACCGATCGCGTCATCTTCATTCCCCAAGATGCCCTTTTTCTTGTCCCCTTTGCTGCCCTCCAGGATGCGAAGGGTCAGTATTTAATTCAAAAGCATTCAGTTCAGGTGTCTCCTTCAATTCAAGCTTTGACGCTGGCTCGATCGCGCCTATCAAATCAGAAGTCTGCGCTCATTGTGGGCAACCCAACGCCCATGCCGAACAACTTGCCTAACCTACCGGGAAGCGAACGAGAAGCGAATGCGATCGCGCAGTTATTAAACACTCAAGCGATCGTCGGTCGAGAGGCCACTAAATCGCGCATCCTTAAAAGAATTTCTCAGGCTTCCATCATTCACCTTGCGACCCACGGGCTACTCAACGACAGACAAGCTCTCCAAAGTTCGCTGGCTCTTTCTGCGTCTGATCAAGGCGGACTGCTCACGGCTGAAGAAATTTTTGATCTGCGATTAGGGGCTGACCTCGCGGTTTTGAGCGCTTGCAACACAGGACGCGGCAAAATTACAGGAGATGGCGTGATTGGTTTATCGCGATCGCTGATGTCGGCTGGCGTTCCGAGTGTGGTTGTTTCGCTTTGGCTGGTTCCCGATGAAGCAACGGCTTACTTAATGAATAGCTTTTATCGTCAACTCAAACAAGGCTCAGACAAAGCGAGAGCCTTACAGCAAGCGATGTTAGACACCCAGAAAAAGTATCCTGACCCCAAAGACTGGGCAGGCTTTACCCTGGTCGGAACCGCAGATTAAAGAACTGTACTTCCTCAGCAATCTATGGATTCGATGAGATGGTTCGCTTCGATTGTAGAGTTGGGTTGCCCCTAAATCCCCCACAAGTGAGAGACTTTGAACTAAATTCACGTGAATTCGATGATAATCCTTCGCTACGGTTACCACTCCGGGCAGCCCCCTAAATCCCCCACAAGTGAGGGACTTTGAACGAGAATATTGTCTCAAAGTCCCCCAAAATTGGGGGGTTGGGGGGCAGAAGTGCCCAATAACGAAGCGAGAAAAC
>NZ_JBJPHS010000043.1:0-11007 GCF_052939495.1 Phormidesmis sp. 146-12
CCTCATCCCTCATCCCTCATCCCTCATCCCTCATCCCTCATCCCTCATCCCTCACTCTCTACTGAGCAAAAACTTCCCTCGATTCGGCATCCTGAGCTTGGGGTAGTAGTCGTTGTTGTTCTTGAATTTCAGCTTTGTAGCGTTCGACATCTTGTTCTAGTTCTTGAATACGGTCTTCTCGGAGGTCAAGCTCTTTGCGACTGTCCATCATCCGTTGAATCTGACTCCAGACGCTAAACACCCAGGCCATGACGGCCCCGATGCCCATCGCCAAAATTAGCTCGATCGACAAAGGTGCCTGCACCTGCACACCCTCAACCACTCGAATCACAGCAGGTTCGGTGTTTTCAATGCCAAATAAAACCAGAGCCAAGCAGATCACAAAGATCAGCAAAAAATTGATTTGTCTCATCGGGTTGATTCTCCAATTACGCGGTTCTGTGTACCAACTTTTGGGAAATGGGTCGAGCAAGAAAATGCAGTTCAATTATGCAGTAGTCTGTGATTTTGTCTTGGAATTCGTTGCAAAAACGTAAGGAGTGAGCGGTGAGGAGTGAGGAGAAATGGGTAGGGGTTTTTTAGGCTGTTTTCACAAAAGAAATGATCAAACGTCGGGTGAGCAAGGCTGACATTAAGATCGAGACGCTACGGAGTTGAATTTTAGAAACTTTTTATATAGTGAAAATCTTTTTAACTGGACTAAAAGCTGGAAATTTGCCTGGGTTTGAGAACTGCCTGGAGGTTATTCGATCGGCGGATATTCAGTACGGATGACTTCGGTGACGACGATCGTGGGGGGTTTGACATTGCGAATGATGTCGATCGTGCCTTTGATGGTGCCAGCGACGGGGACGGCAACAAAAACACCCAAAAATCCGCCGATTTGTAGACCGATGAGCAGGGCGATAAAAATCCACAGGGGGTTGAGTCCGGTAAAGTCACCCATAATTTTGGGCGCTAACAGATTGTCTCGAACTTGTTGCAAAATGATGGCGGCGATCGCCACTTGAAAGGCTAACCAGACGCTCTGAAACATCACCAAAATCGTCACAATCCCAATCCCCAAGGCGGCACCAATAAAGGGAATTAATTCGGCGATGCCAACGATTAGCGCAAACAGCAGCGTAAAAGGAACTCTCAGCGCGAGAAAGATGGGAATCAGCCCGCCTGCCATAAACAGGGCTAAAAGAATCTGACTCAAAAAGAAATTGTGAAAATTAAGCCGCAGTGACTCGCTAAACGGAATGCCATATTTGGGCGGCAACAGGTTGATCAAACCTCGCCAGAGCCGAGCGCCATAGAGCAGCATATAGAACGCCAGCACGATGATCAAAATGGTGTCAATGATTCCAGAAACCGTCCCTAGAGCCAGTCCGAGCGCTTGAGGAGCGACTTCTTGAATTTGATTTTCGATCTGGGTACTGATGCGTCCGCCAAATCCTCTGAGGTCGATCGGCAGATTTCTCGTCTTTGCCCAAGCATCCCACGCCTCAAAATTTTGCCGACTCGCCTCTAGCCAACCTGGAATTTTTTCGAGCAGTTGGTTGACCTGGCTGATCAAAATCGGCACCAGCGTCACGCCCAAAATCCCCAAAATTGTCACCGTCGCCAGCAAAACCAACACAACGGCCCCAGTGCGACGAATGCGGGCCCGCTCAAAAAATTCGACAGGGTAATTGAGCAAAAAAGCCAAAATGGCCGAAATCACCAGCACCGTCACAGAATGCTCAAAATAGCGCAACACTTGACTAAGGAGCCACACATTGAGGGCGACGATCGGCCCACTCAAACCCAAGACCAGCAATCTGCGGAGCTGTAGCTCATCTGAACGGCGTGACATTCTTGCAAAGAGGTAGGGGGCGGAGAAACTGGAAGCATTAAAGGATTAAAGTCTGGCTTTCGCAATTCTGCACAGCTAGAGGGAGACAGTCAAAGGGAGAAGAATCTACGGAAACGAAGGCTGAGGCGGGTCGTTTCGTTTGAGATAGATTCCCCCGGCGACGAGTAGCCCAATCACAACAGCCCCAATTCCCAGCGGACTAGGCATCCAAAAGGTCGCTTCGAGATGATTTTTTTGACCTGGCTGGAGTGTCCAAATTAAGTGCTTGTCCGATCGCCGCACCTGAGTAGCCCCCACATTTCGAGCACGCCAGGGAGTTGTTAGATCAAACTCTAGTTCAATTAAAGAACCAGGACTGAGCAGCAAGGAGCCATCTGAAGATTGAACGCCGAGCGATCGTAGATCCAGGTCATAGATCAGCCGAGTTCTTTCTAAGAGAAGAAAGTTGCCTTGTTTGACCGTCAGATGAGAGTCAATTTTGGGCAGATCCACCGTTTTGGCGGAGCGTTTTTTACGGGTGTTTTTAAAGTCGGAGCTAAAAAATTCATTAAACTTTGCTTCTAATTCTTTACCGCTGCCAAAAGGAATCGTCACCCAAACTTCTTGATCAGACACACGGCGAATTTTGCCCTCAACTTTGCGCGCCCGATTTTCAACATCGTTTAGCCATGCCTGCCCGGTGGTCAGCCGCTCATCGAGACGAATCTGCTGCACGATCGCTCCTTGATTGGAACTGTCAAAATTTACACCCAAGTTGTAGCGCACACAGCCCGACAGCATCAGTGTTGAGAGCAGCACGATCCCAACGAGGCGAAACCATACCAAGACACGGGTTAGAGATGACATCACAAAAGCTTTTAGGTTGAGAGTTCTAAGCAGCATGACACAGGCGGATTGATATCACCTAACATCTAACCACTAATTGCTAGAAGGAGCGAGAGGCAATGGGACGATCGCTAGACTCTCTAAATCAACATCAATTTAGTCAAGTTTTTCGCGACCGGGATCTTCTGCCTCCAACTCCTCAATTCTGAGAAACTTCAAAATAACCTCAGTTCAATGGATGTTTTCCGCTGCATCTCTCAGCGAATTTATGTTAGCTCAACCACGCCAAGCCGCCTAGAATCAGTCCGATCGCGCCTAGTGCTACCCAGATAAACCGATTGTCTCTGGTGTCAACCTGACTTAAATCAACAGGTTCCGGGATGGTAAGACGGGGCTTTGAGGCAGGCTTGCGAGGCGTAGTTGGGGCAAATTTAGACACTCCCGAATTGTCAGGTGAACCGTTGTCTGGCAGTTTGGAGAGGTCAGGAATCTCGGTCAGCCATTCAGGACGGGTTCTCAACAAGGGCGCTTCGAGAATGTGGATCAGCCGTCTGGCTTGCTGACGAGTTTTGAGATCGGGGTGACGACTGATTTGACGGCAAAGATTGAGGGCTTCCGATCGCTGTCCGGCCGCTTCGTAGGCAGTGACTAACCAAATCTGCACTTCGCCTCCTAGCCGTGATCCTGACTCGACCAGGGCGCTGGCCCGTTCTAAATGCTGAACGGCTTTGCGGTAGTCGCCCCGCTCAAAGGTATTTTTGCCTGATTCATATTCAGTTTTGACCAGTTCTAAGCTCTCAGAAGTCACAGGTTTCTATCGTTTTAGGTGATCTGACTTCTGCATCCTAAAACATTCGAGCCGTTGAATTCCACACCTGCAAGGTAGACACGGACTAGCGTTAAGCCAGCAGTCCATCAAGCTTCGGTGTGGTCGATCGAGTGAGTCCTTCGTATGTAGGAATTTAGGGGCAACTGGAACTCATCGGCAAAGCGCATAATCTCATCAAATCGACGTGCTTTGAAGTTCTACTCGTCGCTCCAACTGGGGTTGCGTTTGATGACGATTTCTCGTTTATCGACCATTGTTAGCACCGTTGGCAGATCACGCGAAACTCGATCGCTCAGTCTCAACTGTCTCACCGCCTGATCAAACGTCTTGCCCTCGGTCATGGTGTAGGCAATGTCTTCGATTTCTGTCCAGGTGACGTTACTTTCGACAAAGGCTTTGGCCATGACATTTAGCAGGTTTTCCCACTTGTTGCCCTCCTCTTTAGTCATCATTGTGTGAGGAATGTTGAGCAACTGATCAAAGCAGTAATACCAGGATTTGGGCTGGCGCTTTAGCGTATTTTCGTAGAGCGTTTGGTGGTCAAGATTGCTGACGGCGCGATCGGCTTCGGTCGAAATAATGAACATGGGAGCTGAGGAGCTAGTTTTTGATCGCTGCAAAATTTCTTTTCCCATTTCCAAAAACACGCGCAGAGCAGGCACCTCAAACCCGCCGTAGCCGATCACTTTATCAGGAGGAGCCTCTGGTTTCCAGGAGAAATAAGTGCTAAACACATTTACCACCAGATCGATGACTTTGTTGCTGCTGCTGAGGTAAGGAGCAAACAACAGGGCGCGATCGAGTTGGTCAGATTTCTCTAAGGCCAACCAGGCCGCCATCGTCCCGCCCCCTGACAATCCTCCGACGACGACGCGATCGCCCAGCGTTTGAGCCTTTTGGAGCCAGGTGAGCGCAAATTGTTTGTAAACATCCGGCTCGTCTGGTAGAGGTGGCGGATTGTCTTTGCCCCAGTCGCCTGCTTTTCCATGACCTGGCAGCCGAGGAATAATCACGTTGTAGCCTGCGTTGTAGAACGTGCGCCCCATCGGTAAAAACTGGTAAGGAGCCGCCGTGAAGCCATGAAAAAACAGACAGACTTTGGGCGTGGGTGCGGAATGCATCAAAAATTGAGATCGACAGCCATTGTTGCGAACGGGCAGCTTGTCTTCGTAGGACTTGGTGGTTTGAGCGATCGTTTTAGCCGCTCTGTAAGCCTGAGTTGAAATTTTTGTCATAAAAGTAGACACCGGGGAATGAAAGGGGCGATCGTCTTTTTCTCCTTCCCATAGTGTCTTATGGTTCACTCATTACGCCATAAATTCTGAAGCAACCAGCATCGAGCCGATCCCCGCGTCGGTAAAAATTTCGAGTAGCAGCGCGTGGGGCAGCCGACCATCGACAATATGGGCCGCCCGGACTCCTTGAGCGAGCGATCGCACACAGCAACTCACTTTGGGAATCATGCCGCCCGATACCACGCCACTGTCAATCAATTTTCGCGCTTCTTGAATGTCGAGCTTGGGGATCAGAGTCGAAATATCCTTGTAGTCGCGCAAGATGCCAGCCGTGTCGGTCAGTAAGATTAATTTCTCAGCGCCCAACGCTGCCGCAATTTCTCCCGCTACCGTGTCCGCATTGATGTTGTAAGCCTGTCCAGTTTCGTCGGCTGCAACGCTAGAGACCACAGGAATGTGACCATTGCTAACCAACGTTTCTAAAATGCTGGTGTCTACGCTGGTGACTTCTCCCACAAATCCGATGCCTTCTTCGTCCGCAGGTCGCGCCTTAATCAGACTGGCATCTTTGCCACACAGCCCCACCGCCGATCCTCCGGCTTGATTGATCAACGAAACGATTTCTTTGTTAACGCGCCCCACGAGCACCATTTCAACCACATCCATCGTGGCGGCATCGGTGACGCGCAGACCGTTTTTAAATTGAGGCTCGATTCCCAACTTGTCTAGCCAGGAGTTGATTTCGGGCCCGCCCCCATGCACGACGATCGGGCGCAACCCTACACAAGCCATAAAGACGACATCGCGAATCACCTTCTCTTTGAGGGCGCTATCTTTCATCGCCGCACCCCCATATTTGACGACGATCGTCCGTCCTGCAAACTGTTGAATATAGGGCAGCGCCTCACTCAAAACACGCACTCGTGTGGCTTCGGCTTTCTCGAAATATTCGCTTTCGTTGAACATGGGCACTGAGGGCAAAAAGGTCACTCGGATGATCACTATTGCCAATTATGGAGTCTACAACTGTTACGCAGAAGACATTTTATGATCGATTTTTGGAAGAGGGCTTTCTTGCAAAATCCAACGGTCACACGCTTGAACTATCATATGGACAAGAAATAGGATTATCAATAGCACAGATTCTATAGAAATATGCTGCACCGGAGACCAACTAAATGTCTAGTGCAAATCTAATTCGGTTAGGCGGACTTGCAGCAATACTTGCAGGCATCCTGCGTGGAGTTGGATCGTTTGTACCCAGTGATGCCCCTAGTGTTGCGATCGCAATCCTTTACTTCTTGACTGATATCTTCATCCTATTTGGAATAATTGGTATATATGGATTTCAGCATCAGGAATCTAGATTATGGGGATTATTCGGATTCCTATTAGCAATCATTGGCATTGTAGTGATACGGACTGGAAGAATCTCTGGGGTCAGTCTATACCCGATCGGAGCAATGATATTTTCAGTAGGTTTGAGCTTGTCAGCAGTTGGTTCTTGGATGGCAAGAAAGCTCCCTCGCTGGGTCTGTGTTTTGTGGGTACTTTCGCCGATCGTAGGATTCATTGGCTACTTCATGCCAGGTCTCAGCCTATTGTTTGTCGTATCTGGGGTGATCTTTGGTATTGGTTTTGCCGGGGCAGGTATCAAGGTATGGTCAGTAACAAGCAAGCGGCCGTCCAGAAAACTTTCCATTTTCTTGACTGGTAGCAGGGCTATCGGTCAGTATTAGAATGGTTTCGCTGCGTCAGTAAAAAACAGTACAACCTAGTGCAAATTCAAGAAAGCTTCTTTGCAACAGGGTTTAGATCACACTTATCCCTAACCCTTCTCCCCAAGGAGAAGGATACTAGAGGTCTGGTTTCCTCTCAAGGAGAGGGAGGGGGAGAGGGCAGAGCGATGGCAAAAGAGGTCGATTAAATTTGTACTAGGAGTCGGTTAGTGAGCATATGACTTCCGTCCAAATCGCAACCCAGAGTAAATTAAGAAGATTAGAGCAAAGTTTCGAGCGGCTCCAGCGCGAGTGGGATTTGTGGAATGCCAATCTTGGTCAACTAGGAAGAGATTTGGCAACGGAGACTCGTTCAGACGAGAAGTTTAGGCTTGAACGACAAGTTCATGAGGGAAAATCTGCTCTAGACCGTTTAGAGGAGAGCATTGTTCAGGTAGAACAAGAAATTTCAGCTCTGTCCCATGCAATGGTAGAAAAACCACCTGCAACGGTCGATTCTGCTCTAAGGGAGAAGCTTTATATCCACTTACTTGCCTTAGATTTTCAAGAACAGCAACATTTTTTTGAGCAGGTATTCCAGACTGGACGAGATGTTGCCTTTTTGCTTCAAGGCGAAAGAGGTTATGGACAGGGTTGGTTGTTGAGACAATTATTAGAAATTATCAGCCAGGGTAGAGAGATCGAGCTGATCCAAATTCCCCTCGAAAGTAGCAGTCAAGAACTCACGCTTGAAGCCCTGTGGTACCGACTAGGTAAACGATTGTTTGATGGAGCTAACTTTACGCTCAGCTGTCGCGATCACATCGACCAGTTACGTCGGACTGTTGCTAGTGAGGTCGTTAGGCAACTTCAAGCTCAACAAATCGTTCTGGTCTTGAGTGATGTTGACTTCACATGCGACGAATTTCTAAATCGGCTAATTGTAGAGTTTTGGCAGCCCTTGGTGCGGGTAGTCCAGCAGAGTCAGGGTCACAATGATCGTTTTCCGCTTTTACTGTTTCTGGTGGATCGCGTAGGTCGCGTTAAAAACTGGAAAAAAGTGACGTTTATCGAGCAGCTTGACCAGACGTGGGAACCCAGTATTCCAGTCAAACTGCCGAAAATTAAACGCTTTACGAATAGGATACTGTTGGAATGGGTTAGGACGTATCTCAGTAGAGTGGCGCGTCGTGATGTGGCAGTTGCGCCCCCATATGAAAACGTTCAACGATTGTTGCAATCTAGTAGTAACGGTGTTCCAGGCGAGGTGCTTAGAGCAATTTATCACCTCTGTGGCTATGACGAATACGAGTGGGAAGAAGAGTTTGACCGCAAATGGAGGCTCAGAGGTTGAATCGCTTAAAGTACCAGGGAAACACATCAACTGCGCCACAAAGGGATGAACGTGGTCAGGTTTTGTATCCATATTTGCCCAGCAAGGAGTTGGTTGAGGCAGTCAATCTGGCAATTCTGCTAGAGCGTCCATTGCTGCTGAAGGGTGAACCGGGATGTGGCAAGACCCAATTGGCGCGTGCAGTCGCCTACGAATTAGGGTTAGCTTATGAAGTCTGGTGCGTCAAATCGACCAGTCGGGCGCGGGATGGCTTGTATACTTATGATGCAGTTGGACGGTTGCGGGATGCTCAACTAGCGGCTTCTGGTATTCAGGATGGGAGTGCTGAGCGAGCTAAAAATCCAGCCGCCTACGTGCGGTTTGAGGAATTGGGTCGGGCTTTTTTGAATGAAAAGCGCACCGTACTGTTGATTGATGAAATCGATAAGGCAGACATTGATTTTCCCAATGATTTGTTGCGAGAACTTGACGAACAACGGTTTAAAGTTGAGGAAACGGCGGATGAGTATCAGGCAAGACACCCACCCATTGTCTTCATTACCAGTAACGATGAGAAGGATTTGCCAGATGCCTTTCTGCGTCGGTGCCTGTTTCACTCCCTTAAATTTCCGGCGCGGGAACGGTTAATTGAGATTTTGAATGCTCGCTTTCCAAGGACATCGCCTGAGATTTTGGAAAAAGCGCTCGCTCGCTTCCTACAACTGCGGCAAGACATGGAACTTGACAAAGGTGCCGTAGGTAAGAAGGTCAGTACCAGTGAACTAATTGATTGGGTTAAAGCACTAAGTCCTAACATCGGGCATGATACCGAGGAAGAAGTGCTGAAAAAGCTGGGTGGTAAACTGCCCCATCATCATGTTTTGCTCAAGACTGTGGAAGACTGCGATCGTTATCTAGGGGAGGGTTAAGTCTATGAACGATATGCCCTTGCTCAACCTGTTCACCCAACTGCGTGATGCGGGTGTGCCCCTTGGACTTGAAGATTATGAAGCGGTGTTGCGGGCGATCAGGGCAGGCTATGGCATTGTAGACCAGGGAGCTTTAGCGCGTCTATGTCAAACATTGTGGATCAGGTCAGAGGATGATCAACGGCTGTTTGACTATTACTTCGAGCTTCTCACAGTTCCGCCTAATCAGCCACCTCTATTGACTCCCGTTGTGCCGGTTCAACCTATTCCACCCCAGAGGTTTCCCTGGAAATACCTGGCAATTGTCTTACTGTCGGGTGCGATCGCGATCGGGGGTGGTTTTGCAGCGAGCCAGGTTTGGCGAAAGTTTCCTGTGTCTGTATCGACAAACCAGCCAACCAGTTCTCCCAGCCCTGGTAGTTCGCCTCAACTGTCAGAAACCGCAAACCAGCCATTTCGACGATTGGAGACAACTGAGGTTCTGGTAGTGATCACAGGAGCTACTGCTTCGGCGGGACTAGTATTGCTTTCGATATGGCTGCTGCAATACCTGACAGATCGCTGGGTGCACGAGGGGAGATCTCGCCCCTGGTTTGCCACGAAAACGCCAGAGTTAGCGCTGGCTTCGGAGACGGTTCAGGGTAGTAGTCATGGGGTTTCGAGGGAGCAGATTGTGCTACGAGCCCAGATTGGAAAAAGCCAGATCAAGCGCCATCAAACACCAGTACCAGACGAGCTTTTCCCATTAACGCAGCGACAGATGAAGCAAAGTTGGCGATATTTGCGCTGTTTGGTGCAGGAGGGCACGGTCACAGAAGTGGATGTGCCTGCGACGGTCGATCAGATTGGGCGGCAGGGCATTTTTCTCAAGCCAGTGCTGGTTCCCAGACGAAAGAATCGCACTCAACTTTTGATTTTGCTCGATCAGGGCAGCTCTATGACACCGTTTCAGGCGCTTTCTACACGTTTGGTGGAAACTGCTCGACGGGGCGGACGCTTAGGTGAGGTGAGTGTGTTTCATTTTCGCAATTGCCCAACAGACTCACTCTACTGCGATTCTGCCCAAAGAGTGTTAGAGCCTTTGGATGCAGTCCTAGGAAGATTGAGTTCTAGACAGGTGGTCATCCTGATTGTTAGTGATGCTGGAGCAGCACGGGGTCGGTTTAATTTACAGCGAATTGACCAAACCGAGGAATTCTTAACTCAATTGAAGCAGCGAGTGCGATACATGGCATGGCTGAATCCAATGCCATATCAGCGATGGGTAGGCACAACGGCGGCAGAAATTGCTTACTTGGTGCCCATGTTTGAGATGAATCGGCAGGGATTAAATCGGGCAATCGCCGTGCTGCGAGGGCAGCCTATTGCCTCGGAGGCACGAAGATGACTCAGGCAATGCCGCTGACTATTGCACCTTTAGGAATCCCCACTCATCCGATCGAGGCTTTTCGACGACGGTTTGGTGATACTCACCTATTATTCGCGTGTCAGGCAGCGCTACCTATTGCGGTCACACCCGATTTGCTCTATCGCCTGCGGGTCAGATTTCAACGGGATGTCAACGGGGAACCGCTAGATATTCCTTGGATTGCCGTATCGGACTTGCTGCTTTCGGGTTTATTTCGGGAGGTAGATCAGGGGCTTTACGAGATGGATCGAGAGGTTCGGCGTGAACTGTTGAACCTGTTGCGATCCAATCCTCGGTTGGGACAACAGCGATTGCTGGGATTAGCAGACTTTCTGCTTGCCTACATTCAGCCAGATCTACAGAGCAGTGACCCGGATGTGAAGACTCTGGCACAGGCGCAAGAGTGGACAGCCTTTGCTTACCTGGAACCCGGACGGGCAATTCGCGGTCTTGCACTGGCAATCAAAAACGCCTATCAGCACAACCGAATTGATCTCGTCCGTCTAGCACATCTGGTAGAAACTCTGGAATCATCATTAGATGAAGTGTCAGAAGACTTTGAATTGCTATTGACATACGCCCGTGGCATGACAAACTTTATCCGAGGCGATGCAGAAGCCGCCAAGCAGGAGTTTGGTCAAATACGTAGACAGAAACTCCGAACGCAAGTTGGGGGTGAGGTTCTCCCTATTCCTGAATCCTTTAAATCGCGCGTTCCACGCATATGGCTACTGTGGTTGGGATCCTTGGTTCCCTTAACGGTTGGACTTTTGGTTTGGTGGCTGCTATCGCGGACAGCTAATCTGCCCATCACATCAATTACTTCACCATCACAACCTTCTTCAGTTACCCCTGTAGCTATTTCTCCAGCTCCAACTGTTCTCCAAACT
>NZ_JBJPHS010000043.1:11107-55587 GCF_052939495.1 Phormidesmis sp. 146-12
TCTCCTAATCCTATTTCCACGCAGTCACCTAATCCTTCTTCTAACAACCCTCAACTCACTCCAACTTCTCCTAATCCTATTTCCACGCAGTCACCTAATCCTTCTTCTAACAACCCTCAACCCGCTCCAACTTCTCCTGCTCCTCCTACAGACAGTTCTTCAAAGCTGCCACTACCTGACCGCACTCCTGGCAAAGCATCTGAACTCGGATCATCTATCAACATTTCTCCTGGGCCGAATATTCCACCATCTCCACCAAAAAATCCTTTGCGTATGGGTAGAATGTGCAGAAGTGTATTTAGAGTTGCCGAAATTCGTGGTCAGGGTCAGGTTACTCTCAATGGTGGTCAACCCGTACAAGTCGGGCAAATCATTGAATCACCTGCGATTATCAGTACTGATGAAGGGGTATCTGTATTGTTAAAAAATGAAACATTGCAAAATCTCATCAAAGTACCACTACCTGATAGTGCTGGAGTCTCTCCGTCTCCGCGTACACAAAAGTATTCAGCCACCGGTGATTTTCCCGATCAAACTATTAATCCTAAAAGCGAAGTTGATATCTGTTCTTTCAGAAACGGTTCTACCACAATTTTAAAGTGACAAACGAACTGTCCCAATCTCGTTGTCTTAAGCGATTACTCCAAAGATTTCTTCGATGAACTTCGCTTGAGCCACACTCTCCCCTTTACTGATTCCTTTCACTTGTCCTTTTCTGATCATATTCATTGCTTCCATCTCATCAAGGGTAGATTCCCCGCCCCTTGGGGCGTAAGAAGTTCACGCTCAATTGGATGACAATCTCTATCCCACAGGGATTCAAGTATCTGATGAGCAGTTCAATGCTATTGCAATCGAACGGTGTTGATTTCATGGAGAATGGAACTACCGGATTGCGCCGTGAAATACTGCTTAGTTAATCAAGTTATTCTTAAGCGGCTTCAACCACCAATCTAGCTACGCTGCAACTCCAGCTCGAGGAATCACTAAACCAATTAAAATCTGTAACATAACGAAGTCAACGAATCGTGGTCGAAAGTGAGTTCAACATCTTTGTTCAGGGAAATAGGGTTACTGTGAGCAACCAATTATTTGCCAATGGCTATGCCCTCCTCGTCGGAGTTGGTGCTGATCTCCCAGTCACGGTCAAAGATGCCGTCGCCTTGCGGGATGTCTTGATTGATCCTAGCCGCGCCGCGTATTCCACCCAGCGGGTCACACTCCTCACTGAAACTACTGCCACCCGACATCAGATTCTTGCTGCCTTTGACCAAATTATTGAGCAAGTCAATCAGAACCCATCCGCAACGGTAATCATCTATTACTCTGGTCACGGTGGATACATTCAAGCTACCCACGAATACTTCCTGGTTCCCTACGGCTACAATCCCAGCCAACGAACCGAGACGGCTATCACTGGACTAGAATTTACTCGAAAAATCGAGGCAATTAAATCGCAAAAGCTCATCGTCTTGCTAGATTGCTGCCATGCTGGCGGCGTACCCGCCCTGAAAGATTCCAGTGAAACATTCACCAAATCTCCTGTTCCCCCCGATCTCTTAAATGTTTTGAATTCAGGCAGTGGTAGAGTTGTGGTTGCCTCCTCACGAGAGAATGAATACTCCTACACAGGCAGCCCTTACAGTGTATTCACGGCTTGCCTGCTAGAAGCGCTACAGGGCAGAGCATCTCTGAAACAGGACGGATATGCTCGTATCCTGGACATCTTGAGCTACTTATTTGAGCAGGTTCCTCAAAGAGCAAGTGGTTCGCAGCATCCGTTTGTCAATAAAGTGCTAGATCTCAGCGATAATTTTCCTCTTTGTTACTATGCAGGCGGTAGCAAAGACTTTCTGAATGAGGTTCTAGAGCTACTGCCAACTTCAACGACTGTCACTCCCGGACAACGCCGACGTTTAGAGCAAAGACAAGGCGGATTACAAATGGAGTACGACTTACGGAGCGAGAAATTGAAGCGATTGCGAGAGGCATTGGCAACGGAAACCGACCCCTCTATAAAATTTAAGCTAGAAAAGCAAATTTTGGAACAAAAAGCCGGACTGACAAATCTAGGTGAAGACTTGGACAAGATTGAAGCAGAACTTCAGTAAGATAAGTCTATAAGTACTATGTGTTGATTCAGGATAAGCGTAAAAGGAATAGATTAAGGATACGTGCGTTTTTGTGCCACACAGCCCTGAAAGGCTTGAAAGAGCCTGTTGCTTAATCGCTCTAAATTAGTTCAACCGCGATTGTTCTGAAGCGACTCGATAAATTTATAATTGATTCTTCACAGAATTGAGGCCTTGGTTAACCCGTTAACTCCTACGAATTTCCACGATTGACTTTCCAGATTTGATCTGTCAGCAAAGAAGGGTATCTGGGTACTACTGAAATGCTGAGTATTTTTCAAACGACTGGACAGGGAAAGCAGACACGATCGCAGGTGATCGAGACGCTGAAGCAACGGGATGGGCTGACTCGTAACGAACTGGCTGAGGCATCAGGGTTGAGTTATGAGCAGGTGAGAAGCCAGACGGCAAATCTGATTAGTGAAGGCGCGATCGTGCCCAGTGCTGACAAGGGAAAACGTCGCTACTACCTGAGACTGGTTGCCTTACTGTTGGCGGGTTGGCTTCCATTTTGTGGCGCTTCGATTGAGGAAGATAGTATTAGCGATGTGAGACAAGAACTGTCTGATTCCTGATAGCTAATCTCTGACTGAGGCAAATAGTTGATGTGAGGAAAATTGAAACCAAATCGACCGATTTACTTTTCTGGCGAGTCGGGTGCTTCACCAACTCTTCACCCGAATTCTGGTAGGCTTTCGGAATCAATTTTTCATACAGGTTTCCATAATATGTACCATTTAAAAGAAGTATCTTGAGCCAATAAGATTTAGGGGATCGTCATCCTATTAAAGCTGTTTCATCACGGCCGGAATCAGCGTTGCTGGGATTTTTGAGAGAGCCTGCGTTTGTCCTTGAATGCCGCTACGCTCATGAAACGCTCTGACGTTTTGCACAATGCAATTAAGGGCAGTCGAGTAAAAGTCAGGCTTGTCTTGCCAGCCGTGGAGCGCCTGAACGTGATGAGAAAGAGACGCTTCGAGATAGGCCAATCGCTGCTGAGTATCCAATTCTGCATGGGTAGCCGTCGCCAACTGATAGAAAGCCGATCCCAAATTGTTGTAGGTTGAGAAGCGATCGAAGGTCAGCGCTGGCGGATGGGGCATGTGAGTCGTCAAATAATCTACGGCGGCGATGGCTTCTTTGTAGGCTGCGATCGCTTGATGTAAATAGCCTTCTGCTTCGTCGTAGTGGGTCGAGGGCTGGTTTGCCAAATGCCAGTAAGCAGTCCCCAAATTGTTTTGAGTCGAAGCGTAGGCCGCAGGAGCCGCATCCAGGGTTCGGTACATTAAGGCAATCCGGTAGGCTCCGATCGCCAGCAGCAAAAAGTCGCCCGGAGTCGCATCGGCCTGTTCTGAGCCTTGAGCGCACTGAGCTAAATTCCAGTAAGCGGTGCCCATATTGTTTTGCAGCATGGCATAGTGCAACGGCTCCTGATCGGGATCGTAGTGACGCAGAGCCGCACTGTAATAGGCGATCGCTTGCTGCAAGTTGTCGATCGGGTTTTGGTGCTGGGCCAGATTCCAGTGAGCGGTGCCTAGATTGTTTTGGGTGGCTGCGTACCGAGAAGCTTCCTCTTCGATCTGACGATATTGCAAAGAAGATTGGTAAGCGGCGATCGCCTGTTGCAAATTTTCAGCCGGATTCTGTCGTTGAGCCAAGTCGCTATACGCTGACCCCAGATTGTTTTGAACCATTGCGAAGGTGCTGGGTCGCGTTTGAGGATTGATTTTGCTCAGAGCAAGCTGGTAGGCTTTCAGCGCTTTTTCTAAGTTGGGTAAGGCAATATCAGCCGCCGTCGGACAGCGAGACAGCATCCAATAAAGGTTGCCTACGTCGTTTAACACATCTGGAGCTTGAGAAGAAGTCGGCTCCAAAAATCGCAAAACCTGTTCGTAAGCTCGGACGGTAACCGTGAGATTGGATTGAGACGAATGGCCTTGCTCGACGCGATCGCGATACCAGTCTCCCAACTGACGATAGGCGGCAGCATGAGAGGCAGGAGGCGCTTGAGCAAGCTGCAATTCCTCTAAATGCTGCAACAGACGCATCGGTTCTAAACTGGGATGGTCAGCAGCCACCTGATCTAACGAGATTCCATCCGCCTGCTCCACGTCCTGCATGACGGAAGCCAGCACCAAATCGGCAAATTCGGAGTCTGCACGAGTGCGATTGATTGGGGCTTTGGGCTTTGCAGGTTGAGGGTCGGGAGGCGTTGAAAAATTGAGGGATGAGGAGTTGTCTGCGATGATCTGTTCCCCCTTTGGGGTAATCCGCTTTGCGATTGGGACGGGGGATGAAGGCGGATTTTGTTCCGCTTGGCGAGGAGAGGTGAGGGGTGTTGGCGGACTGTCTTCGACGCGCTTTGGCAATGGAATGAGCGTTGAGGATTGAGGAGCCTTTCTGCTCTTTTGGTTACCTGCTCCCTGGTTCCTGCGTTCTCCCAGGGGGGCCGGGTCGCCTTCAAACTCAAAAATCCCTGTATGCCAGCGCCAAAATTCTGGAACGGACTGCTGAATCGATCGACACCAGGGACGCGACACCCATAGGACTAGATTGAATTCGATCGACGATCGCTGTTTGGCAAATCGCTGAAGCGAGTCGAGAAAGGCGCGTTGAATATGGACGGGCTGACGGGTGAGCGCCTCAATGCCCACGATTTGAAAGGTCGGCACCCAGTTGGCTGGGCGGTTGGAATGCTGACTGAGCCAGTGATTGATTTGCCCCAAAATGTCGGGGTTGGGCAGGTTGAGACCGAGGCTGACAATTCGAGAAGGGCTTGCCTGAAGAGGTGCGACACCGTTTTTCTCGGTTACAGGAGTGGTGTGAGCATTGGCAAGATCGGTTCGGAGTTGAAGGGCGAGGCGATCGCGCAACTCGACATCATCGCAGACGGTCACAAAAATTTGACGGCGCAGATTTAAGCTCAACGCCAGCCTTAAGCGCAGATAAATCTGTTGATTCAAGCTTGAGCGGCCCTGAGAAACAAGCTCGGTCACGGGGGTGCTGGAGGCAGGTTGGCAATCGACGAGTGTCATCAGCGATGATTTCGGTCACTTTATTGTGACCCGAATAGATTGGGCTATGAACCCTTTTTCGATTGATTTTGGCTGATGTCAGGATGAAACCTGGGGTGACAGTTGAGACTCTGGTCTGTATGGGGCAGATAAAAAATCACAAAAGGGCTTTTGCGCTGAAAGTTTGAGCCGTGGTTGAGATCGTCTGGCTTGATTCATCAATCATGAGCCTGAGTCGTTTGGCGATCATTCTAATAATGCCCATCAAAAAGCCAGGTGCTGTCTATTACAGTAAGCGACCTGGCTCGTCTGAGGCTACAAGAATACTCAAATCTTCTGATTGTATAAATCTTTTAGAGGTTGAGCTAGGAAGCTTGTGAAACCACAACCGCGACGGCAATTAATCCACCGACCAGCAAGGTTCCCAGGGTACCAAGGATCAGGTAGCCACGCTGTTGGGCTTTGTCAGGAGGAGTCGCTTCATACATCTTTGGCTCAATTGCGTAGTTGTTTAAGCGACCACCTTCTTCGGTTGTGTATCTCATAAGAGTCGTTCCTCTGTTGTTTTGTTAAGTTTATCAAAAGATGAAGAAATAAACTCGATTTAACGTAAGAAAACTTAATCAAACGGTTAACTTTTAGCATTCGATCTGCATAAGCTAACCGCTGTAAGCTTTTTAGGCGATCGTGCCGGATGTGGGTGAACTGGCACTGGCGATCGCTTTAACGGGAATTCGACCCGCCTGGTAAGCAAGACGACCTGCTTCAGTAGCCAAATTCATCGCTCGTGCCATCATGACCGGGTGAGTTGCCTGAGCGATCGCCGTATTAATCAGTAGCGCATCGGCTCCCAACTCCATCGCTTGGGTGGCTTCGCTGGGTGTGCCAATCCCCGCATCGACGACGACAGGCACCTGAGCGTTTTCGATGATAATCCGAATGTTAGCGGCGTTTTGGATGCCTTGACCAGAACCGATCGGCGACCCCAGCGGCATAACCGTGACACAGCCCACTTCTTCTAAACGCTTGGCTAGTAGAGGATCAGCATTGATGTAAGGCAGGACTGCGAAGCCTTCTTTGACCAACTGTTCGGCGGCTTGCAGGGTACCGATCGGGTCAGGCAGCAGATACTTTGCATCGGGAATCACTTCGAGCTTGACGAAATTATTGTCTTCTTGTCCTAGCAGTTTGGCCATTTCGCGACCCAGACGCGCCACTCGCACGGCATCTTCAGCAGTTTGACAGCCTGCCGTATTGGGCAACATCCAGATTTTTGTCCAATCAAGGGCTTCGGCCAGTCCCTCGTGTCCGGGTGCTTTGGTTTGGACTCGACGCACTGCCACGGTGACGATCTGACTGCCACTGGCTTCGATGCTCTGCCGCATGTCTTCAAAAGTGCGATATTTGCCCGTCCCGGTCATCAGGCGCGATCGAAATGTCCGTCCAGCAATCACCAGCGCATCATTGAGTGAATGTTCTAAAGGTTTATCCAGCGTTTGCATTGTTATGTCCTATTTATGTTCGATTTGACGATCGGGATCTTGCCCCATTGATTTAAGCTGTTCTTTGAGTCGAGCAATTTCAGCTTGCTGTTCTGCCAGTTGCGCTTCTGCTTGTTGGGCCCTGTGTTCAGCTTGGTCGGCTCGTGCCGCGATTTCCTCATAGCGCAAAGGGTCGTCCGTCGGGCCGATATAGTTCCAGGCTACCGTCTTGCCCCAGAGTAAAGCGAATTTTTAAACGAGGGCTGACCCAACCTTCTATCGGCTCGATCGCTTCAAGTCTGCCTTCCTGTCTGACAAAGCCACCCAAACTGAGACGATCAGGGTCATAAACATAGTATTCTTCGATGCCGTAGCGATCGTAAAACTGAAACTTACGGGTCATTTCAGGAATCGTGTTGCTCGGAGAGATAATTTCAAACGCAACTTGGGGAGGCAAATTATCTTCTTTCCACTGCTGGTAGCTTCCCCGATCTCCCTTGGGTCGCCCAAAGACAACCATGACATCGGGAGCCTGTCGGAGTTTGTTGCTTCCCTCTTGCGGATACCAGAGCAAATCGCCGCCGACAAAAACTTGAGGATCGTCGCTAAACAGCCAATCGATACCCTTTTTGATATACACAATGTACTCAAACTGGCGGGTATTGTCTGACATGGGCAAACCATCGGAGTCGGGATAGACGATCGACGTGGGAGTGGCAACCATTGGCTTTTCCTGCGTTTGAGTCCAACATTGAGGATCTTAATTATGACGGAAATCGAGACTGAGCGGCTGTTCCTTCGCCCGTTGACGCAGCACAACAGCAGGGCAACGTTTATGCATCAATACCTGCAATTTCATCCTCTTCTGATTCAAGACTCTCTATGATCTGCTAGATACTAACTTGAGGGTTGTACATATCTGCACTTATGTATGCAACTGGAAATGGAGCCATGTCGATTGATCGATTCCATTCTCTTGAATACTTGACTCCCCGATACATCAGTTGATTCCCATCGTCTAGTGTGATGTATGCTGCCTTTCGTCCCCACACTTGACAAGATTGTATACTTCCACCAACAAATATCTGGTTTGGGTCTTCAATCGCACGCCTCATCATACGTAGACACGCCAAATGCAGGGCTGAATCTATCTCCATTCCTGCACACATGAGCGAATTGGTTTCTCTTCTAATCATGTCGTAAGCTTCTTCAGCACGATCCCCTATGACTGCAAAAAGTAGCCCATCCTCTGCTTCGATTTCCTCAATGATTAAATCTGATTCCGTTCCTCTCATATAAATGATTCTTATTTCACCGCCATCGTCAGCCGCTGTTACGAGATACTCAATGTCTTTATCCCAAGCATCTTGCCAAAACTCTCGGAGTGTTCCTTCCACTCTTTTGAGATAATCTTCAAAACGATAATTTGCAAGAAACGTTTTGAAAACTGAGTCCAAATGAATCAGACTTTGCAGCCCTAAAGGAACAGCACCAGCGATGGAAAACACAAAATCACGACGGACATCACTCTTGCCGTATGCTGTTGCGGAAACAATCTGAATTTTAATACCTCGTGCGGTTTGATGCTTAATTTCCGCATTCGAGGGTAAAAAACTACCCGTACCAGTCTGTTGGCTGTTGGCTCCTAACGTTGTGATTAAAGAATCCGAGTAGCACATGGCTGTGACAGTGCCATCGTTAAGAGTTTTGTACTTGTATGAGATGCAAAGAGTCATGCCAACCGAGAAAAACCATGTCTCAATGCTAATAGATAACCTTTGCCTCACGGAGAAACTGATCGCGCGAAAAGAATGACCATCGCTGATCGACTTAGAAAATTAGTCTAGAACATTTGTTCTGATTGTGGTATCACTGTAGAAACCGCCTAATTTTGAGTCACATCGCCTTTTCCGGGCTACACTGAACACTAATTTTGCCACCATCTAGCCTGTGTACGTCAAGCGCGTCGAACTGACCAACTTCAAATCCTTTGGTGGCACGACTCCGATTCCGTTGCTGCCAGGTTTTACTGTGATTTCGGGGCCCAATGGGTCGGGTAAGTCAAATCTGCTAGATGCCCTACTGTTTTGCTTGGGGTTGGCAGGCTCCAAAGGAATGCGGGCAGAGCGATTGCCGGATCTGGTTAATCATACGCAAAGCACGAAGGGACGATCGACCGTCGAAGCCAGCGTCACAACCGTATTCGACTTGTCTGATGAAGTCGATCTGCTCAATGCGCTCAACAATCCCGAAACCGAAGGCGCAGAAGATGTCACGTTCAAAGATCATTCACAGAATGGTCATGCGAACGGGAATGGAAACGGTACGAGTGATGTAGCGCCCAATGCTGAATGGAGCGTGACTAGAAAGCTGCGTGTCACACAACAGGGAACCTACACGTCAAATTATTTTATCAACGGCGAACCCTGTACGCTCACAGAACTGCACGAGCAATTGAATCGTTTGCGAATTTATCCCGAAGGCTACAACGTCGTCTTGCAGGGGGATGTGACCCGGATCATCTCGATGAATGCGCGGGAACGGCGAGAAATTATTGACGAGTTGGCAGGAGTGGCTTCGTTCGATCGCAAGATCAATCAAGCCAAAGACAAACTCGATGCCGTCAAAGATCACGAAGACAAATATCACATTGTCGAAAAAGAATTGATTGATCAGCGCGATCGCCTCGCCCAAGATCGCATCAAAGCTGAGAAATATCAAAAACTTCGGGCCGAACTGCAAAACAAAGAACAGTGGGAAGTTGTCATTCGCTATGAGCAGGCGGCTCAGGCAGGAAAACAGCTACAGGCGCAGATTCAAATTGGTGAACAGGAAATCGCGGATCTGACAACTCAGTTAGGCACTTTGGTAACCGAAATCGAACAGAAAACCGCTGAACTGGAGACACTCAACGCTCACGTTCGTGCGCTCGGAGAAGAAGAACAGATTGCCATTCAGTCTACTTTGGCGACTCGTGAAGCAGAACTGCGCCAACTTCAACGACAGGAGCAAGACTTACAAACTGCCAGCCAAGATCTGACGAAAAATCTATCTCGCGCCCAGCAAGACATTCAGGAGCAGATGAAAACGCTGGAATCGTTGACCAGAGAGCAACAAACGCTAGAAGCGAGAGATTTAGCGTCATTTCGGCAACAAAGAGACGAAGCGAGAGCAACCCTCGAAACGAATCGAGATGCGGCGAATGCGTCGGCAGCGAGTGCAGAAGCTTGGGTACAAGAACAAACGGAGTTGCGTCATCAGATTGACAGTATCCTCAAAACATTGGAGCCACAGCGCACAGAGCAGGCTCGACTGAGAGAACGCGCCAGTCAGTTAGAAAAGCAGGTTGAAGAACAAAGCCGATCGCTCCTCACGCTGCAAACCCAACTGCTCGAAAAACAATCCGAACAATCTGAACTTACAAAATTACTCGAACAAGCAACGACCAAAATTCAATCACTAGCACAGTCTGTTTCCGCAGCCGAGCAGGAAGTGCAAATCCAGAAGGAAACACAAACGCGATTGCTGAATGAACAGCGTGAGAAACAGCGCAAGTTAGACAAATTAGAAGCGCAAACTCAAGCGATGTCCGAAGCTCAGGGCACTCATGCGACTCAGGTGATTCTCAAGATGGGAATGACAGGCGTGCATGGCTTGGTGGCTCAACTGGGCCGAGTCGAACCTCAGTATCAATTGGCGCTCGAAACAGCGGCCGGAGGTCGATTGGGGCAATTGGTGGTGGTGGATGATGCGATCGCCGCCGCTGCCATTGAGATTCTCAAACAAAAACGCGCTGGACGGGCCACATTTCTTCCGCTCAACAAAATTCGGGGTGGACGTGCGCCCTCTAATAGCAGCTTGCGATCGATGAGTGGCTGTGTCGATTTTGCGCTGAATTTAATCGAATGTGACGATCGCTATTGGGAAGTGTTTTCCTACGTCTTTGGCAATACGGTTGTCTTTCAGACGCTGCAAGATGCGCGGCGCTATTTGGGACAGTATCGGATCGTGACGATCGATGGCGAACTGCTCGAACAAAGTGGAGCCATGACCGGGGGCAGTTCCAATAACCGCTCTGCGATTCGGTTTGGGACGGTGGACGCGAGCGAATCGGCTGAAGTGCTGGACTTAAAAGAACGGCTGCGCGTGATTGATACGATTCTGCTGCGCTGTGAAGATGCGATGGCCAGGGCGACGATCGACCATCAAAACAAATCCAAACAATTGGTCGAATCTCGTCAAAATCATCGAGAAATTCAACTCAAATTAGAACAGCTTAAAACTGAGACGACGCGACTGGAAACTGAGCAAACTCAAACCAATTCGCAACTGCAAAAAAGCACCCAAGAAAACACTGCGGCTCAGACTCGATTACACACTTTAGAAGCCGAAATTCCCATTCAAGAAACGCAATTAGCGCAATTGAGACAAACGCTGGCAGATCTGGAGCAATCTCAAACTCATAGCGAATGGCAGCAAATTCAAGGCAGACTGCGATCGCTCGAATCAGACCTCAACCAAAAAGAACTCGCCCTTCGCACAGCGGAACAGCGGCTACAAGATCTCGAAAATCAGCGTCAACGCATTCAAGAAAAAATTCAGCAGTCTCAAACCAAAGTTCAGGAATACCGCACCCAGCAAACCGCCCAACTGCAAGAGCAAACCAGCCTCACCGAACAGCAACTCGCCGTCAACACCCACATTGCCCAACTGCAAGCCGCCCTCGCCAAACTAGAGAAGACGCTCGGAGAAGAACGGCAACAGCGCGATCGCGTCGATCGTCAACTGCGAGATCTGCAAACCCGCCAACAACAACTCGACTGGCAACGCAACAAAATTCAAGAAACTCAGGAAACTCGCCGGACTGAACTGATCGCCCTGCAAGAACAACTCGCCGCCCAACGAGCCGATCTGCCCGATCCCCTCCCCGAAATTCCGGAAACCGCTACCCGCGATCTTTCACAACTCCAACACGAACTGCGATCGCTACAAAAACGTCTGCAAGCGATGGAGCCAGTGAATATGTTGGCTTTGGAAGAATACGATCGCACCCAGGCTCGACTAGAGGAACTCACCGAAAAGCTGACGACGCTCGAAGAAGAACGTACCGAACTGCTGCTGCGGATCGAAAACTTTACAACCCTGCGTCAACGCGCTTTCAAAGAGGCATACGATGCGGTCGATATTAACTTTCAGGCAATTTTCGCGACACTTTCAGATGGCGATGGTCACTTACAATTAGAAGATTCTCAAGATCCCTTCAACGGTGGATTAAATCTCGTCGCTCATCCCAAAGGCAAACCCGTCCAAAGATTGGCTTCCATGTCTGGAGGAGAAAAATCCCTGACGGCGCTCGCCTTCATTTTTGCCCTACAACGGTATCGACCTTCACCGTTTTACGCCTTTGATGAGGTCGATATGTTTCTCGATGGGGCAAACGTAGAGCGATTAGCTAGAATGATCAAGCAACAGGCACAACAAGCGCAATTTATTGTCGTGAGCCTTCGTCGTCCTATGATCGAATCTGCGGAACGAACGATCGGGGTCACCCAGGCGCGAGGCGCATACACCCAAGTTTTGGGAATTAAGCTCCCTCAAAGTGCCTCCGTATGATTTGATATTTAACAGATTGCGAAACAGGATTCGGGACATAATGACAGAAGAATTTCGCCAACGCTCCGACCTCCTTGGAACACAGGTGATCACTCGATCGACCGGAAGACGGTTGGGTGTTGTCAGTCAACTGTGGGTGGATATTGACAGTCAAGAAGTCGTCGCCCTCAGCCTGCGCCCGAATCTGTTCTACGGTACGCCTCAGCCCATGATGTTGAGCAGCATTCGTCAGATTGGCGATGTGATTCTCGTCGATGATGACAATGTGATCGAGGATATCGATGTCGAGGTCTATAACGCCCTGATCAACTGCGAAGTGATTACTGAGACAGGCGAGTTGCTGGGTAAGGTGCGGGGGTTTCGCTTTAATATTGACAGCGGCAAAGTCGATACGCTGACTATTGCCTCGATCGGTCTCCCGCTGATCCCCGATCAAATTGTTAGCACCTATGAAATGCCCGTCGATGAGATTGTTAGTAGCGGGCCCGATCGCTTGATCGTCTACGAAGGGGCCGAAGAAAGAATGTCTCAGTTGAGTGTTGGCATTCTCGAACGGTTAGGCATCGGCAAACCCATCTGGGAGCGCGACGAAAACGAGCAATATTTGAAGCCGATCAACGTCAACAATCAGCTAGGTTCTGGGGTAAAAACGCCGATTCAGACACCGCTGCGCCAACCGATCGAAGAAACCACCTGGGACGAAGACAACTACGGCGAACCCGAACCCCTGCCTCTACGGCAAGAAGCTCCTCGCCAACGTCGGGCTGAAATGGCTTACGAAGACGAAGAAGAAGACAACTGGAGTGCAGCCAGTTCGCGCGATCGCTACAACGAAGACTACGACGACGATTATGATGATGACGACTACGACGACGCGATCGATGCTGAATCCGCCGAGTTTCGCGAACCCGAAGTCAAATTTGACGACCCCGAAGAAGACCCCTGGCAAGAAGAACCCTACAAGCCTCAAGAGCTAAAGATCCCCGAAAAAGCCAAGCAGCCCGAATACGAGGAAGAAGGCTACTAAAAATGAGCGTCATTCTGGCGAAGTGGACATTGGACGACTATCACCGCATGGTTGCCTCTGGTGTGCTGGACGATCGCCAGGTAGAACTACTGCACGGGGAAATTGTCGAGATGCCGCCCGAAGGAGAACCTCATGCCTACTTCAACACAAGTACCAGAGATTATTTAATTGGTCTGCTGGGCGACCCCTTGCGGGTAACTCGAAGAGATCGAGTCACCGTTCGGGAGGCAAAACCCATCACCCTACCTCACAGTACATCAGAGCCAGAACCCGACTTGGCGATCTCTTCGAGTTACCCGCAAGGGGTCGTTCAGCCATTGGGACGGGAGTACCTGACTCATCACCCCCATCCAGAGAATATCTTCTGGTTAATTGAGTTCTCAAATTCATCTTTGACCAAAGATACCGAAGTTAAGCGTAAAACATATGCTCAAGCAAACATTTCTGAGTATTGGGTTGTGAATCTCAAGACGATGGAATTGGTTGTGTATTGAGAGCCATTTGATGGAAATTACGCTTCTCAAACCACACAGGTAGATGGTGAGATTCGACCTGTTAGGTTTCCTGATGTGGTGGTGTCAGTGAAACGGTTGCTCAACTAATTCCGCTGCAAAACATTTTTCACAAATGAATCTGAGTGACAGCAATGCTTCCAGAGAGACACACCTCGACATCGCCACCTGGATCGCGCGGACGTTTGGCATACTCTCCGCAGTAATAAAAGTCACTGCCTTCAATCCGAAAATTGACGGGGAGCGGTTGGGTGCAGGGTTTGCAGAAGACGATCGCCACATCTACCTCAGTTTCTAAGTAAGGTAGATTCACATTCCAGAAGGCTCCAGGTTCAGAGGGTCGATCGCGCAGTTCTCGCAAAACTTTGGCAGCCCAATAAGCGGATAAGTTCCAATCGATCGGCAGCTTTCCTTTCTTGTATTGAGAAATTGCCACACCGGGAATTCGATGAAACGCGGCTTCTCTCACAGCGGCAACCGTTCCCGAAATGTAGACATCTGCACCCAGGTTGCCCCCAGCGTTGATGCCTGAGAGAACGAAATTCGTATCGGGGTAAAGATGATGCAACGCAATTCTTACACAATCGGCGGGCGTGCCTGCGATCGCATATTCTCGCGCTGCTCTTTGCTCGACTTGAATCGGCTGAGTCGTCGTCACTTGATGTCCACAGCCCGACTGATGATCGCGGGGTGCGACCAAAATGCCTTCTCCATCCACCGCTCTAAGCAAGGCACGAATTCCGGGAGCGTCAATCCCATCATCATTGGTGAGAATTAAAGTCATGTTGGCAAGATCTGAGTTAAATGCATGATTATTGAATCATACCGACGCGCCATTCGCTGCCAAACGCTTTAATCGCCCAAATAGATTCCTAGCCCGCGAGCGGTTTTGACCAGCGTGCTACCCGGATCGACAACGCAATAACGAGCGATCGCCTGCTCAATCGGCACACTGATCACCTGACGATCGCGCCAACCCACCATGCGATCGTACTTGCCTTCTGCGATCAGATCGACGGCGGCGACTCCAAAAGCTGAAGCTAACAGGCGATCGAGCGGTGAGGGGGTGCCGCCTCGCTGAATATGTCCCAAGACGGTTACGCGAGTTTCTGCACCGCTACAGGTTGAGATGCGGCTGGCGAGATATTGCCCGATGCCCCCATAGCGCGATTGTCCAAACGGATCGGTTGAGCTAATCTTCTCGCCTTCTTCGGTGCGAACGGCTTCGGAGACGATCACTAACGAATAGTTTTTGCCCTGTTCCTGGCGTTCTCGCAGTTTGTCGCAAATGTTGGCGATCGTATAAGGAATTTCTGGAATCAAAATCACATCAGCACCGCCCGCAATACCCGCACTGATGGCAATATGTCCCGCGTCTCGTCCCATCACTTCTAAAATCATGACGCGAGAATGGCTGGCAGCAGTGAAATGCAGGCGATCGAGCGCTTCAGTGGCCGTGTTAACTGCCGTATCGAAGCCAATCGAACATTCAGTAATGTCTACATCGTTGTCGATCGTTTTGGGAATCGTCACCAAATTCATGTTGCCTTGCTGCGCCAATCGTCTGAGAATCGCCATACTGCCATCGCCGCCAATGCCAATGATCGCATTCAATCCCAGCAGGTGATAGCCGTCGATGATTTCTTGAGAGCGATCGACCAACTCCCCATCTGCCATCGGAAAGGCAAACGGATTGCCCTTATTCGTCGTTCCCAAAACGGTTCCTCCGGCGGTCAAAAGGCGATCGACTTTCTCAATTTCCAGCGACACAAACTCTGGAGGACGAGACATCAACCCCTGCGTCGCTCGACTGATACCCAACACCTTCCAACCGTAGGAACCGATCGCCCGAAAAACGACTGCCCGAATAATGGCGTTGAGTCCTGCACAGTCACCGCCGCTCGTCAAAATCCCGATTCGTTTTGTCTCGTCCATGTCGATTACACTGAAAATGCCTAATTGCTGACAGTCAATCGCAAAACGGTAAACAGTATCCAAAACTACGGAATTAATTTAGCGATGTCAGAAACCAATGACATGATCACCTCTGGGATGATTCCCACTGCGCCCGACGGCTACAGGTCTGGATTTGTGGGGATTATTGGTCGCCCCAACGTCGGTAAGTCTACGCTGATGAATTATCTAGTGGGGCAAAAAATCGCGATTACCTCTCCAATTGCCCAAACGACGCGCAATCGTCTGCAAGGAATTCTTACGACCCCAGAGGCCCAAATTATCTTTGTCGATACGCCTGGTATTCACAAACCCCATCACGAACTCGGTCAAGTGCTGGTGAAAAACGCTCAAGTCGCAATTCACGCCGTTGACGTAATTTTGTTTGTCGTAGACTGTACAGCCGAGTTGGGTGGGGGCGATCGCTACATCGCAGACCTTCTCACTAACACCAAAACGCCCGTTATTTTGGGACTCAACAAAGCCGACCAGCAGGGAGAAGGCAACCAGTTTCTCGACAACAGTTACCGAGAATTGGCTAAAGAGCAAGGATGGACAATCGCCAAATTTTCGGCCGTCACCGGAGAGGGTTTGGAGGCGCTACAACAGTCACTGGTTCAAAACCTGGAGCCTGGGCCATACTACTACCCGCCCGATCTCGTCACCGACCAACCAGAACGTTTCATCATGGGCGAACTGATTCGAGAACAAATTCTCTTGCTAACTCGTGAAGAAGTCCCGCATTCGGTGGCGATCGCCATTGAGCGCGTTCAAGAAGAAGACTCGATCACACGGGTCTGGGCCACCGTCTTTGTCGAACGCCCCTCGCAGAAAGGCATTGTGATTGGCAAGGGCGGCAGTATGCTACAAACGATCGGCACCGCTGCCCGTCAACAAATGCAAAAACTGATCGATGGCAAAATTTATCTCGAACTCTTCGTCAAAGTCCAACCCAAATGGCGACAGTCACGCACCCGTCTGGCAGAGTTGGGCTATCGAGTCGAAGAGTAGCCGCGTGGGATGTTGGAAGAATTATGGATGCCCTGCCGAGAGGATTTGCTGGGCAGTGAGTTGGAGGGTCGGAAACGCTGTGAATTGCACAACTTCGGCATTTCGATAACGCCCAGACTCCCGGTAGGTGACATTTTCTAGAATCAGGACAACGACTCTCTGATCCAACGGGTCAACAATCACATATTCAGGAATGCCGACAGCAGCATACTGGGCACGTTTGCGGGTGTAGTCTCGATCTCGATTGGTTTTACCAGGACTAACCACTTCTAGCACAAAGCGCGGCGGGGGCATGTCTAAGGTGATGGTCATGCGATCGCGGGTCAACGATCGATGCTCTTCTCGGATCACCACAATGTCAGGATAACGATTGGCAGCATCTCCAGGGCTTAAGACCGGAGTTTGCAGTTCGCAGTTACCCATCTTGAGGTGAAGCCTATCTACCCCTGCGGCGAGGAGCGCAGCAAACAGAGTCGCAGCAATTTCAGTGTTGATTCCTGATTCGGGTGGCAATTCGATGAGTTCTCCGTCGATCAATTCAGTGCGACACTCAAACCCGGTGTCTGCTAAAGTCAGGTATTCTTCAAAAGTCAGCTTTTGAGTAGTGGTCATCGCGTTCATCTGCGGGAGCGTGAATGCCAGGATCTATGGCTAATCGATCGTATCCTGAATTCGTATTTCAGGCATCTTTACAGTTCTGGTCGCTGATTGACTGACAAATCTTTTCAGGTAGGTTGGGTTGAACCTGGTGAAACCCAACGTTAGCAACGGTAGAAAGGTTGCTGTTGGGTTTCACCAGGTTCAACACCAACCTGCGAAGAATCGAGGGTTTCAGGAGTTCTGTCAGTCAACCAGGTTCTGGTCGTCACTCATTCAACCCGTGGAAGAACTATAAGCCGCCCGTTGCACTCTACAATTCTCAAAGGATCAGAGAATTCTGCGATTTAATCGACTCCTCATGGTTTCTAGCATTTATACGTTGAGTGAACTGCAACAGGCGATCGCCGCTGATCCCCAAAGTTGGCGACCGCTGGTTTTGACGAATGGCTGTTTCGATTTATTACACGCAGGACATGTTCGCTATCTGCAAGCGGCGAAACGGTTGGGCAAATCGCTGATCATCGGACTGAATAGCGATCGCTCCATCCAAACCATCAAACCCCAACCCGTGGGAATGCCTCAGCGCCCGATCGTTCCCCAGGCTCACCGTGCTGAAGTTTTAGCAGCCCTCAAACCTGTCGATGGAGTTGTGATTTTTTCTCAAGAAACAGCCTGTCCCCTGGTTGAAGCGCTCCAGCCTGAGATCTATGCTAAAGGAGGCGACTACAAACTCGATACCCTACCCGAAGCGGCGATCGTTCAGTCCTATGGCGGTCGAGTAGAACTGATTCAAATCGAAATCCCCAGTTCGACCAGTGCCCTGATTGCTCAGATTCGAGGCGGCAGTCGCTTTGAGTCACCCGCAAGGGATCGCTAACCCACCTGTTCCCCCTTTAAATTGTTTCATGACAAACCTGGATACCTCCCCGGCTCTCAATCTCCCCGACAGCATCGCTACTCTGCAATACAAGCTAGAATCTGAGCCAGAAAAAATTCAGCTAAAGCTGGTTGATGACCTTGTGACACTGGGAGAAGCAGGTCTGGACGTATTGATGGACTTTTTAGCAAAGCATTCTTTAGACTCCTCCCGGTCTCAAGTCAACGCAAAAATTTATCAAGCGCTCTTTGATTGTCAAACGCCCCAAGTCGCTGATTTTTTACAAAAACACTTTCCAACGGGCACTGTGTTGCTCAAATCAGACTGCGCGATCGACTACGCCCCTCTTCAACGCCTCCTCGCTCAACAAGACTTTGAAGCAGCCGATCGCCTCACCCTCCAACTGATGTGCAAACTAGCCGGGGAGTCTGCTGTGCAGCGCAAGTGGATCTACTTCACCGAAGTTAAAAGCTACCCTGTCACCGACCTGCAAACGATCGATGCCATCTGGCTGGCCCACTCAAACGGCAAATTTGGGTTCTCAGTCCAGCGCGAAATCTGGCTCAGTGTCGGTAAAAACTGGGAGAAACTCTGGTCAAAAATTGGCTGGAAGTCAGGTAACAACTGGACGCGCTACCCCAACGAGTTTGACTGGAGTCTCGACGCTCCCAAAGGGCATTTACCTTTATCTAACCAACTGCGTGGGGTTCAGGTGATTGCGGCGCTGCTCGTCCATCCCGCCTGGTTAAAGTAGGCTTCGTCCCCAGCATTTTTTGAGCCAATTTCAGAGCGTAGAGGTACGGGAGCAATTCTTAAATCTTTTGTCAGTGAAGCTTTAGGATTCCGTGGTTTTTCCAATCCACTGGGCAGGGTCAATCTAAACTTCAGTAATCTCCCTTGCATGACTCCGTTGGTTGAGCGATCGGTGAGGGAAGTCTTTGTATAGTTGAAGACTTTCTTAATGAGTAATTCACTCAATCTTAGAATTTCTTAGAATTTCTACGGTTCACTTAGAGGGGTAGGGGTTGGAATGGGAATCCCTGAAAGCCGACTATTTTGTCGCTTAGATGGATTGACAGCCGCAGCACGTAGACAGCGCCAGATTGAGGTGTTGACTCGACTAGGACTGCTAGAAACAGAAAGTGTGCCAATTTTTGAAGAAGCCACGCAAACGGCCGCGCATTTTCTAGAAGTACCCATTTGCATCCTGAGCTTGCTCGATCAGGAACGTCAATGGTTCAAATCCGCCGTGGGGCTATCTCGATTAGGCTTGATGAATGATCTGGCTCGCGCGCGCCAACTGCCTCTCGCTGAATCGTTTTGCGTCCATGTGGTCGATAGTCATCAGGTGTTGGCGATCGCAGATACGCTCCGTCATCCTGCCTTTGCCAGCAGCCTTTTGGTGCAACAATACAACATTCGAGCCTACCTGGGCGCGCCGCTGTTGACATCAAGTGGCGAGTGTATTGGTGCATTGGCCCTGATGGATCTTTTGCCTCGATCGTTCACCCCTAAAGAAATCGAATTTTTAGCGCTAACGGCTCGTCTCAGTATGAGCGAATACGAACGGCTGCACTTAACCAAGACTCAGGAGACGATCGCGGCAAGTCAGCCGTCAGCAGACGCACTCCCCCTGACTCCAGAAACCCTCCAACCGAGGACTTTCACCTCGCTCTCTGAGCCGCCTACCCCGTCACCCCATGCCCACCCCGTCAAGTTTGCTCTACTGGCTCAACTCACCCAAGAATTGAGAACTCCCCTCACCTCCGTCATGGGCATGGCCAGCGTTTTGAATCGGGAAATTTACGGGCCGCTCACGGCTAAACAGAAAGAATACTTAGACATCATTCATCACAGTGGACAATACTTACTTTCTCTGGTCAAGGAGATCTTAGAACTGTCTCAGCTAGATGAAAGCACCCGGATTCTCAACCTGACCTCAATTGATATCGAGATGCTTTGTCAGCAGGCGATCGACACGCTAGAGCAAGCCGCCCACCGTCGAGAGCAGGCCATTCGTCTCTCTGTCGAACCTGGAAACCGCATTTGGCTACTCGATAAAGAAAAAGTTCGGCAGATGCTTTATCACCTGATCTTTAGTGTGATTCAATCCTCAAATGGTGGGAGTGTGATTCGCCTTCACGTCTCGCACAAAAGTAGCGGCTTGAAACTCACGGTTTGGGCAACGCATCCCTGTCTGGGCGACGGGTTGGCTTATACCGAAATTTATCCCGCTCAAACGGCTTCCCCTGCCTTGGTCGGACTGGATTACGACTACACTGCCCAACCCACATATTCTCAGCGCCCTCTCACCAATGGCAACGGCAAACACTCTTTTTTGCTAGACGAGCCTGATGTGGTCACTGATCTCAATGCAGAAGCGCTCCGCAAAAATTTGGGACTTATGCTCAGTCGCCAACTAGCCGAGATGCATGGCGGACAAGTTCTCGTTCAAGGCGTTGGTGAACCTGGATTTCGCTATTTGATTACCCTGCCTCGCCTGACAGAAATAGATGAGAAGTTTTGAGGGAATTTCTTTGCCGCACTCAAGCAGTACCGAGCGATCGCCATCCGGTACGAATCGCAAGCTCAACTACTCCTTTACAAAAACCAGTCTTTTGAACGATTTTGCGAATCGCTGCGGTGAGAATTCCAGGAGGGAATCGCGTCGCGAGCAGGTAGATTGGCGGGGATGCGGATGCGACTGCTGCGATCGTGGTAGTCCACCAAAAGCTGATGATAAAGAGCAATCACTTGCTGAATGTTACTGCTTAAGGTGTAGCGTTCTTCGACGCGCTGGCGTGCTTTTTGGCCCAGAAGGTCTGTCCAGGTGGTGTGGTCGCGCAGTTGAGGCAAAAGGGTTTTTAGCTGAGACGCAACTCCCTGGGTTTTGATGATTACGCCCGCCTCGGCTTCTAAGACTTCTCCATCGGCTCCCGCGTCGGTAGCCACACAAGCGACACCACAGGCCATTGCTTCTAGCAAAGATAAAGATAGCCCTTCTACTAAAGACGGCAACACAAACACATCCGTCCCTCTGAGAATCTCGATCCGGCGTTGCTCATCCGCGATAAATCCCAACCAGACGATCCCGTGTTCTTCTCCGTAAAAAGGAATGAGTGAGGCAGCCAGCGTGCCATGATTGCCCACAATGACGAGTTTACTATTTTTGCCCATATTCGCCTGCTTCCAGGCTTTGAGTAGCGATTCGACGTTCTTTTCGGGTGCGATGCGACCCTGGTAAAGAAAAATGCGATCGCCGCCCATCTGCGCCTTAAAGCTGGACTTGCCGGGAGAATATTTCGCCGTGTCTACGCCATTGGGGATCACAGCAATCCGATCGCTCGGTACGCCCAATTTGATCAAGAGGTCACGCTGGATTTGAGAAAAAATAATGATGCGATCGTACTTTGCTAAAGAAGGCGCATAAAGCTGATACATCAAGTGTTGAGTGCCCGATGTCAGGTTGCGCCGCTTGCGATCAAAGGGCGGATGAAACGTCGCCACCAGAGGTAGATTTAATTCTTGACAAATCTCAGGCAGCAAAAAATCCAGCGGGGAAAGCGTCAGCGAAGCGTGAACAATATCTGGACGGGGCGACAAATCTTGAAGCGCCTGGATCAGAACTCGACTGGACTTTAAAGTGGGAATCGTATAAAGCTGAGACTTGTAAAAAAAAGGAATCGGCACCTCTCGAATGTCAGGCCAATTATCAGGTGCGTCTTCCTCCTGAGCAAAATGTAGAAAGCTAACTTGATGGTTGTGATCTAATAAAGCGTTGGTGACTTCTCGACCATAGGTCACGTTTCCGCAAAACGGCGTTTTCTTGCCAAGCCATGCAATGTGCATTCGGGGTTATGTCGTAAGAGGGTTCGTACATCGCTAGTCGTTAGTGGTCGAAGGGAGATAAACGACTAACCACTAATCTCTAGCTTGTTTTAGAAATCGTTGTACGGGAAATATACCAGGTAAGGGTAGCCCCTGCGATCGTCAGGGCAGCAAGTGCCAAAAATACAGCCCGCAACCCAAACAACGTCTCAGACACACCCGCCAGCACCAGCGGCAAACTCAGAGCAATGTTAATTGCATTATTCTGCAAGCCAAACACCTTGCCCCGCATTTCTTCTGGCGTTTCTTGCTGAATGGTTGTCTGCATGGGAATGCCCACCAGAGAGGCAAATCCGCCCAACAGCGCAATCAGTAAAAGCGTCACCCAAAGCGTGTGATAAAAGAACGCCAGCCCGACTAAGGACGCAGACATACCCAACGACCCATATAGCCCCAATCGAGCATGAGGCAGCCGTTGCCCAAAGTAGCCAATAATCGCAGCACCACAGACCATGCCAACCCCACCCGCCGCCAACAAAAAGCCAAACTGAGAAGATTTGATCTCTGGGATCACCTCGGCCAGTCGCACAGATAACACGGCCAGCGCGGCAAAAATTGAGAACAAAATCACAAGCTGAATCAGCGCACTGCGAACATGGCTTTCTTTGCCCAGATAGCGCAATCCGTCTTTGATGTCTTCCCAAACGTGGGGATAGTCTTCGGGTTCGTCAGGCGTAATGCCATTGGTCGAGGCTTTTAGTTTCTCCCCGGTTCTCAAAAAGAGCAGCAGTAGACCCGCGATCGCATAGCCGCCCCCAACCAGCAGTTCTCGTCCAATCCCAGTAAAAACACCGCCCAGATGAGCGACGATCGCATCGGCCAGCGCCAAAAGCGGCTCCCCCACAGCAAAGCCAATAATCACCGAAGCCATCATCGTCGTCGTGTAGAGCGAATTGGCAGACAAAAGATGGCGACGTTCGACAATTAATGGAATAGCGGACTGCTCGGCGGGGGCAAAAAACTGGGTCAGGGTAGACACCAAAAAAGTGATGCCCAACATGATGAGGAACCCGACAGGCAAGCCATGCACTCTAGCCCAATCCTTGGAGATCCACAGCAGCGGCGGCAAGGCAAACACCAACCCCCCGCGCAATAAATTTGTAGCGACCAAAACGCCTTTTTTTGACCAGCGATCGACAAACACACCCGCCACCGACCCAAACAAAACTGCGGGAATCGTGAAGGCAATCATAATCGACGACACCCAGCCGCTGATCGTCTCACCCTCAGACTGAAAGCGACTGGCAATCAAGGCAATCATCAGCACCAGATACACTTTGTCTGCAAGCTGAGAAAAAACCTGCCCGGCCCACAGCGTCAAAAAATTACGGTTCCTCAAAACGGGGGCAAAGCCGCTTTCTGACTCGCTTTCTGATTCAGCATCCAGAGGCACAGCTTCTTTTTCCTCTAGCGCAGCCGCCTCATTCAAAAGTTTGAGCGGATCGGACTGCGGTACGAGATCGCCGTTTGTATCGTCTGACAAATGTTTGCTTGTGCCATTTTGACGCGACGAATTAGGGGCGATCGCTTCCTGCGAATTTATCTCGTCCCACTCATCCGATGGGGTATCTTGCGTTCTCAGCATCGCGGGCACACTCTCCTCACTCAACCCATTATCAGGGAAAACCGACGCATCCGAATCAGGTCGAGTCACTCTTTGCGCCAGATTGGGCGATCGCGAGGTTTTGGGATTGCCCACCCCCCGATCGCCAGGGCCACGATTGGGAGAAGGGTCGCTAGAGGACATCAACAGAAAGTCAGAAGATCGCATCATGATTAGCACTCAAAGGGTCACGGAGCGGGAGCAAAACAGGTGTCGACCAAGGCAGCAGACCGAATCGGCTGGTCAAAGTGATATTGAGCGTAATAGCGGAGAATGCGCTCGATCGCAAACCAGGCAGTCTCAACCGATGGAAAGGACTGGTCAGACAAGTTAGCTTGTGCCAGTTGTTGCAGCAGTGTGAGTTCGGTGGCATTGAGCAGCGTGTTGAGTTTGGCGGATCTTTTGGAGTGGGAAGTCTTGAAGTTGGGGATTTGGGTAGGTTTCTCTAAGTCGGTTAAACCTTGATCTTCTAGACGGATTTGTTCGAGTTCTTTGAGGGTGACGACTCCTCCGGCAACGGTGCTAAAGCCTGCCTGCCAGCTAGAATCCGTCAGGTCGGGGTGCAATTGAGTTTGAGAAACACAGCACTGATGCACTTGAGGAGCAATCCCGGCGAGTACCAAAAGCTGAAAGACAGCGTGGGTGAGATGAGAGAGCACTTGAGAAGAGGGCGATCGCTCCAGTCGTGCGAGATGTTCGTTGAGTAGATAAAACAGATCTTCTTGAGGCTGTTCGCTTAGAGCCTGCTGCAAAACAAGTTCAGCGAGATATTGTCCTGCGGTGAGTTTTTTAAGGTCACGCCCCAACCCCGGATAGGATTCTAACGTCTCAGCCTGAGTAATTTTGTCAAGTGACTTGCCCTTAGCCAGCATCAATTCGTTCACAACAAACAAACCGCTTCTGCCCCCCAGCTTAGAATTTTGCTTACGGCACCCGATCGCCACAACCCGCATCAAGCCAAACTCCCGCGTCAAAACCGTCAAGATCCGATCGGCTTCACCCAGGGGCATTGTTTTGAGATTAATTCCAGTTGCTTTGTAGGTGCGGCTCATGAAGGGAGGAAAGAAGAAGGGATGAGGGATGAGGGATGAGGGGTTTGAAACGGAGATTTCAACGTACTTCACATATAGATCTTCACATATAGATAGTGAGTGCAAGGTTGGAGCCAGGACTTGAGATGAAAACAAAGAATGACTTTTTCATCCCTCATCCCTCATCCCTCATCCCTCATCCCTCATCCCTCCTTACCTAGAGTATCGCGTTGACGAAGCAGATCAGGGCCCTGTGATGTGCCGAGCCGAGTTGCACCTGAGACAATTAACTCTAGAGCCTGGTCGATCGTGCGTATTCCTCCAGAAGCCTTAATTCCTACCCGGTCTTGGGTGATTTCTTTGAGCAGGCGAATATCGGCTACCGTTGCGCCGCCCGTCCAGCCTGTACTGGTTTTGAGAAAGGAAACGCCCGCATCCATGCAGATTTCGGCCGCCAATCGCTTTTCTGAATCGGTCAATAGAGACAGTTCTAAAATGGCTTTGATGACCAGGTTGGTGGATTCACAGATCTCTGCGATTTCTTTGTGAAGGGCATCGACCTGTCCCATTTTGAGCAGTCCCAGGTTGATTACGACATCTAACTCGGCGGCTCCGTTTTCGGCGGCTTCTTGCGCTTCGTAGAGTTTGACGGTTGAGGTCGTCGCTCCGGTAGGAAAGCCAATCACCGTTGAAACTTTGGGCTTTTTGTTGTGCAGCAACTCAACGGCTTGACGAACATAGCAAGGTTGGACGCAGACCGTCGCAAATCGGAAGCGATCGGCTTCATCACACCACTGTTGAACCTGGCTGGCGGTGGCAGTCGGAGACAAGAGCGAATGATCAATATAAGGAGCGATATCAATGTCTGGAGATGTTGCCATTGATGAAACCTAATTCTTAAAAACACTGACCATTCTTGGACTTTAGCCGATCACGTCTCACTTTCGTGGGGACTGTCTAAATTCCTTTCATCCTTTCTTAAAACAAAAAGAGCAAAAAATAATCCGTACCTCCTACCCCCTAAGAGGTCAAGAGTTACGGACTGTGTGGCTTTCTTGACAGCCTGCTTGGATTAAATGATTTCTTCGGAAGGGTTTTTTAGTTAAGGTTAGCGCGACCCCGCACCGCCCGTACCGCTGGGGGCAGGGTTTGGACTTGGACTGAAGGCAGCATTGAAGGAAAATGGCGAATGTGATGGCAAGCTTATCGAACTGGTCACCTTGGATGTCACGATCGCGCCCACTTTTTCTAAAGTTTGCTCGGAGCCGGATTGGTTAGATTCGCGGATGCTGACTAGAGAGGAACGAGCCTGAGAAACTCCGAGCGCCGTAACCGTAACCAAAACCAGAGGGCAAGCGATTTTTGAAAAGGTATTCATTTTAGCAACCTGAGTAATAAAGCAGCAGACGAATGACCCTTGCAGAACATTTTAAGCAATTATGCTGAAGTCATCCAGTAAAAATACTGAAACTTCATAATGGTTTCATGAGGGATTTAAGAAATTCCAGAACAAGCTCAGTGTTTACCCGTAGATAAGTGTACTGATACGTCACTCTACTCTTTCTGTTAAATGTGCATCCTCTTCCGTTAGAGGCAATTTCTGATGGTATTCAAGGATTTATTAAGGAAAAAAGCCTATTATTCTACTGTTAATACCAATTAATATAAATATGCTTACAGAAAAAATACGGAAAACTAATGTATTCTTTACAATTCACTGCGTAATTCTTCACAACTCTTGATTTGACGACTCAGAACATCGTAATGGAAGAAAACTATTCATCGGCAGATCTCAGTGTTCGTTCTCAGCGCAACCGTAGTATCAAGCTAACTCCTGCTGATTGCATCCGATTGCGATCGCGCTTAATCAACTTCACCAATAACCAGAAATTTACGGAAGCTCCGATCGGCACGCTCTGCGGGAATTACCTGGAATGGGTCGATCATCTGCCTGCCGCATTCGTAGATCTGCTGATTTTAGATCCGCCCTATAATCTGACCAAAGAATTTAACCAACTCAAGTTTTCTAAGCGGACGGTCGATGAGTATACGGAGTGGCTAGAAGGAACGATCGTTGCGTTAAAACCGCTACTCAAATCCACGGCTTCAATCTACATCTGTGGCGATTGGTTTTCGTCGGGGTCAATTTTTACCGTCGCTGCCCAACATTTCACCGTCCGAAATCGCATCACCTGGGAGCGAGAAAAAGGGCGCGGAGCCAAAGCCAACTGGAAAAACGCCAGCGAAGATATCTGGTTTTGCACCGTTTCTGATCAGTACACGTTCAACGTTGACGCAGTGAAACTTCGGAGAAAAGTGCTGGCTCCCTATCGCAAAGACGGGGTTCCTAAAGATTGGCAGGCCACCGATCGCGGCAACTTTCGCGACACTCATCCTTCTAATCTGTGGACAGACATCACGATTCCGTTTTGGTCGATGTCAGAAAACACCCATCACCCGACGCAAAAAAGTGAGAAAGCGATCGCCAAGTTAATTTTGGCCAGTTCCAATCCGGGTGATTTTGTGTTTGATCCCTTTGTGGGCAGCGGCACGTCTTCGATCGTTGCCAAAAAGTTAGGCCGACGCTATCTGGGCATTGAGCAAGATGAAGAATACTGTCTGCTGACCGAGCGCCGCCTTGAGCTTGCAGACACCGTTTCCACAATCCAGGGGTTTGCCGATGGCGTATTTTGGGAGCGAAATACGTTGGCGATGCAGAAAAAAGAGTCATGAAAAAGGTTAAAGGCAGCCGTTTGTTGCATTCAGTTGCTCTGTACTGAAGCCGTGGCTCACAGCGCGAACTCCGTTGAAACGAACTAATACGGACTAATTGCTAAAGGACGTTTAAAGGTGGTCGTTCATCGCATTCACCCACCCTGCACTGGAAGTCGTGGCTCACGGTGCGAACTCCATTAAAACGGGCTAAAGAAGTTGAAATGGCTCTGGAGTCCCTTCAGTGGACTTTTCTCAATTAGCCCGTACTTTCAGTGCAGGGCGGGAGGGCAGCGCAGCGAGAGATTGTTGTACTTTTCAAAGAAACTGAATGCTGAAACATCAATTATGCCGCCTTCAACTATCCGGAGGATTGAGGTGGAAGGTACATCTGAGTGAGAACATCAAGTAGCTGATTGACTGACAAATCTTTTGGGTTAGGTTGGGTTAAACCTGGGTGAAACCAAACGCTGGAGAAGTCTCTGCTGGGTTTTGCTTTGCTCAACACCAACCTGCGGGAAATGAAGGGTTTTAGAAGTTTTGTCAGTCAATCAGCATCAAGTAGTCATTTTCTTCTAAAAGAAGCCCTATCGACCCTACCTCGACAGCTAGTTGCTTAGTTGACTAAAATGAAGATGCACTCCACGATTGATCAGTAGCTATGTCAGAAGATAAATAAAAGAGAATAGTGGTTGCACCTCCATCCTTAGTTTCATCCTCTTCACTACCAGCTAATCGCGTCATTAGTGTTGAGCTAGAAAATGGCGAGGATGTCGAGTGAGTGTGGATGTCACTACCAGACGGCACAAAGTACGTCAGTGGATATACTGTTGTCAAACAATAAAGTAGATGGCGCAGCAATCGTAGTGATCATCTACGGCCTTAAGAAAAGCAGGAGAAAATGAGTGTTTTCATTATCAATGAAGTGATCAAACGGCTAGAAATAATGCCGCAGCACTTGCAACAACGAGTGCTTGAATTTACTCAGGCGTTAGTAAAAGCTGAAGTTCGAGGAACTCCAGGGCAGCAATTGCTACGATTTGCAGGTTCAATTCCTCCGGACGATCTCCAGTTAATGCGTGAGGCGATCGAGCAGGATTGTGAACGGGTAGATGTTGATGAGTGGTAGGTATTTGCTCGATACCAACATTATTATTGCTCTTTTTGCAGATGAAGCAGTCGTCAAAAGCAATCTCGCTCAGACCAACGAAGTTTTCATTCCAAGTTTTGTGATTGACGAGTTGTGTTATGGAGCCAGAAAATCAGGACGAGTGGAAGCAAATTTAGCAAGAGTTGACGACCTGGTTGCTAGCAGCACGATATTGGGATGTGACGCTGAAACTGCGAGGCAATACGGTGAGGTCAAAAATAAGTTGAGGCTCAAGGGTCGTCCGTTACCTGAGAATGATGTCTGGATTGCAGCCCTTGCCCTGCAACACGCTCTGATTTTGGTAACACGCGATGCTCATTTTCAAGAAATCGAGAGTTTGCAAACAGTGGCGTGGTGAGTAAAGCCGCCGCATAACAATCCGATCGGAGCATGGCGAAGGTCTCTGGTATGGATGCAAAGGTTGCTGGCGGTCGCTCAACCGGAGCGATCGAGTGAAAGCATTGCTCACACTCAGGTTCAGAGGTTTGTCACTCAAAACTTCATCTGTAAATACAAACCCCTTTTGTTAAGCTCTGTTTCAAGTTCACGAGAGTATGAACAATTCGGCAAAACGTCCGTGATACCATGCTTTCGTAGCTTTTAGAGAATGGGAGAAAACCTTTGGCACTACGGGTGGCAGTGGTAGGCGGAGGCCCAGCAGGGTCTTCTGCGGCAGAAACCTTGGCAAAAGCAGGGATTGAAACCTATTTAATCGAACGCAAATTAGACAACGTAAAGCCTTGCGGGGGCGCGATTCCTCTCTGCATGGTGGCCGAGTTTGATCTGCCCGAAAATATTATCGATCGCAAAGTCCGCAAGATGAAGATGATCTCTCCGTCGAATGTGGAGGTCAACATCGGTCACACGCTCAAAGATGACGAATATATTGGCATGTGTCGCCGCGAAGTGTTGGATGGCTTTATGCGCGATCGCGCCGTCTCGCTTGGAGCAGTTTTGATCAACGGCACGGTTCACAAATTAGAAATTCCCTCGTCTGACAAAGCCGCTTATACGCTGCACTACGCCGATCACTCGGATGGCAGCCTCGAAGGAACCGCCAAAACGCTCAAGGTCGATCTCGTGATCGGGGCAGACGGCGCAAACTCACGGATCGCCAAAGCCATTGATGCCGGAGATTATCGGTATGCGATCGCCTTCCAAGAGCGGATCAGACTGCCCGAAGACAAAATGGCCTACTACGAAGACCTGGCCGAAATGTACGTGGGCGATGATGTCTCGACCGATTTTTACGCTTGGGTCTTCCCCAAATACGATCACGTCGCAGTCGGGACTGGCACCATGTCGCCCAACAAAGCAGACATCAAAAAGCTGCAAGCAGGCATTCGCGCCAGGGCTGCCAAGAAACTCAGAGGCGGCAAGATCATTCGCGTCGAAGCGCATCCCATTCCTGAGCATCCCAGACCTCGCCGAGTGGTGGGCCGAGTTGCTCTGGTCGGAGACGCTGCCGGGACAGTGACCAAATCTTCGGGAGAAGGCATCTACTTTGCCGCCAAGTCTGCCCGCATGTGTGCCGAAACAATCGTCGAATTTTCTGAAAATGGCGCAAAAATTCCTACAGAGTCTGATCTGAAGGTTTATCTCAAGCGTTGGGACAAAAAATACGGCATCACCTATAAAGTGCTGGACATCTTGCAAACGGTCTTTTATCGATCGGATGCCACTCGCGAAGCCTTTGTAGAAATGTGTTCTGACATCGATGTGCAGAAGTTGACGTTTGACAGCTATCTGTACAAGACGGTCGTTCCGGCGAATCCTTTGGTGCAGCTAAAAATCACCGCGAAAACCCTGGGCAGTCTGATTCGCGGCAATGCGTTAGCACCCTAAAAAACCTGGATTCGATAGAATTTTGCGCTGCGGTTACAAGTTCGGGCAGTCCCTCAGAATTGGGGGCACAAGCACTCAGTACCGAAGCGGATAGTTCCATTGAATTTACCAAAAAATTGCCCTTAGCGATCGACTCCCAGATCCAGACTGCCAGGCCTCGTGGTTTGGCAATTTGATTCAAGTTAAGCCGATCGCTAAGGGCTTTTAATAGTCAGAGACTAACAGCTAACCGCCACCAGCGCTTTTTGTGACTTGACCTGCACCTGACCGTCATCATCGACATCGACGATCGCCGTGTCGCCTGACTGAATCTGACCCGACAGGAATGCCTCAGCCAAACTGTCTTCGAGCAGACGAGCGATCGCCCGACGTAACGGCCGCGCCCCATAGCTAGGATTGTAGCCTTCGGTGACGACCTGAGACCTGAAGCGATCGCTGACTTCGAGGTGGATGCCTTGATCGCTCAGACGATTAGCCGCTTCCTGAATCAGCAGATCCGAGATTTGGGTCACCTCGTCGCGAGACAACTGACGGAAGACGATGGTTTCATCCAGACGATTGAGAAATTCTGGACGGAAATGATTTTTCAACTCGTCGTTGACCAGTGTGCGAATGTGATTGTACTGAAGCGATTCGGACGAGCCGCTAGCAATCTCAAAGCCCAACCCTGAGCCACCTTTCTCAATCACCTTTGAGCCAAGGTTAGAAGTCATGATCAGCAGCGTATTTTTAAAGCTGACCGTCCGCCCTTTGGCATCGGTAAGTCGCCCATCTTCGAGTAGCTGTAGCAGCATGTTGAAGACATCAGGGTGAGCCTTTTCGATTTCGTCCAGCAGGATGACTGTGTAAGGCTTGCGACGAACGGCTTCGGTAAGCTGACCGCCCTCGTCATAGCCAACAAACCCCGGAGGTGAGCCAATCAGCTTAGAAACGGTGTGGGACTCCATAAATTCCGACATATCCAATCGGATCATCGCCTCTTCTGAACCGAAGACGGTAGCAGCTAAAGCTTTGGCGAGTTCAGTCTTACCGACTCCAGTCGGCCCAGAGAAGATAAAGCTGGCGATCGGGCGATCGGGATTCTGTAAGCCAACTCTGGCGCGTTTGATCGCTCTCGCAACGGCGGTGACGGCTTCATTTTGTCCGATAATTCGCTCGTGCAACGTATCTTCTAAATGCAGCAGCAGCACCGATTCTGATTCGGTCAACCGATTGACAGGAATGCTCGTCCAGGAAGAAACCACTTGAGCAATATCTTCTTCGGTGACGATCGGCGATTGAGCATTCACAGGAGCATCATCTCCGCGCAGGCTGGCTTCGAGTTCGAGTTCACGATCGCGCAGCGTCCCCGCTTTGTCAAAATCTTGAAGGGTAACGGCTGCCTGCTTAGACTTGGTGACTTCGCGCAGTTCTTTCTTGAGCGCTTTGGTTGCTGACTGATGAGTATGTCTCAACCGCACAAGTGACCCCGCTTCATCAATCAAATCGATCGCCTTATCCGGTAGAAATCGATCTGTAATATACCGATCGGACAGTTTAGCCGCCGCCGCGATCGCCGCATTGCTGATGATCAATTGATGGTGCTGTTCGTAGCGATCGCGCAATCCATAGAGAATGTCGATCGTGTCTTCAACACTGGGCGCACCGACCTTCACAGGCTGAAATCGTCTTTCTAGGGCAGCATCGCTCTCGATTTGACGGTACTCATCCAGCGTGGTCGCCCCGATGCACTGGATCAAACCTCTCGCCAAAGCAGGTTTCATCAGATTTGCAGCATCCATACCGCCACCCACGCCACCCGCACCCACCAGGGTATGAATTTCGTCGATGAACAGAATAACGTTGCCTGACTGCTGCACCTCATCCATAACTTGTTTCAGGCGTTCTTCAAATTCGCCCCGAAACTTGGTGCCTGCCAGGAGACTGCCCATATCTAAACTGACAACCTGCTTGTTTTGCAGAATCTCAGGCACGTCTTGATTGTAAATTCGCAGGGCTAACCCTTCGGCGATCGCTGTCTTACCGACACCTGGTTCGCCCACCAAGACGGGATTGTTTTTGGTGCGACGACCGAGAATTTGAATCACGCGATCGATTTCAGTGTGCCGTCCGATAATTGGGTCGAGTTTGCCCTCGGCTGCTTTTTGGGTCAGATTGATCCCAAACTCATCCAAACCAGGGGTACGCTCAGAAGAATTTCGGATAGGACGTTCCTTCAAACCCCCTGCGGGAACGGAAGCCACTTCTCCGAGGGTCTGGATGATCATCAAGCGCACTTGAGCGAGATCAACGCCCAGGTTAGTCAACACTTTTGCACCCACGCCCTGATTGTCTTGGACTAGACTCAGCAGCAGATGTTCGGGGTGGACGTAGCGATGGTCAAGTTGACGCGCCTGTTCGAGGGCATGGTCAAAAAGCTGTCTTGTCTTTGGCGTAAAAGGCAGATCCGCCAGCGATGAACCGGTGCCCCGCCCAACAATTTTATCGACTTCTTGGCGAGCGGCTTGCAGGGTCACGCCCAACTCCGTCAAAACCGAGGTTGCGATCGTGTCTTTTTGTCGAAGTAAGCCCAACAGCACCGCTTCAGTGCCCACAGAATTTTGTCTGAGGCGACGAGCTTCTTCTTGGGCGTTGATGATGGCGGCGATCGCCTGTTCGGTGAAATATTCAAACATTGGGACTTTCTCCACTAAGCTTTGTCAGCTTCCACTCGGTTAACCGACGAGCGGGACGGGTGTTGGATGCACGTAAAGTTTCTTGTAGTATGTCTCCCTAATCTAACGATCCCCAAAGCTAACCCACTAGGGAGGAAAACCGTATAAGCCAGAGTCGTAACTGTAAACACAAAAGTAGGCACCAGATTTACGCTCTAAATGTTTAACTTCCTCAAATTTCTTAATATCTTTGCCCAGGGCAGAAACTCCCATCATTCCTGGCTTTAACTTTAGCGCAGGCGGGTTGATCGCTCCTTTTTACTTTGTCTGTAGCTAATTAAGTAAACATTCCCAAAGATGCTGTGTTTAAGGCGACGAACTCTCAATGAGTTTGGGCAGTTCTTACCAACTAAACCGCCAAGAATTGAAGATAATAATTAACATTTCTATCCATTGAAAGAATGAACTTTGGGAGATATACTACCTCCAAAGATAGAGTTTTTGCTTAAAACGTTTGGCTCAAATCATGGCTCAAAACACTAAGCAAAACTTCTACAAAATCTCTGTTGGGGAATAGAACTATGAATATTATCGCTTGGGCTATTTTGGGAATTATTGCAGGTGCGATCGCTAAAGCCATCTATCCGGGCACTCAAGGCGGCGGACTTCTCAGCACTATGATCCTCGGCATCATCGGCGCATTTATTGGCGGCAGCGTTGTCACACTACTCACAACAGGGCAGATAGGGCTAACCGCCGCAGGGTTTAGTATTCCTGGAGTAATTGTGGCGGTGATTGGTGCCATAATTGCCATCTTCTTATGGGGTCTGATCACCCGGAATGCGGCCTAAAACCAAACTGGGGAGCCGAGAGAGGACTTTCTAAGCTAGTTTTTTAAGCTGTGTGAAGTCAGTCTCCCGCGCTTCCCCACCTGAAGTTTTGACGTTATGGCAGTCTCTAACAGGCTGATCAAAGAACGTTTTTGAGCAACTCTATCGCCGTAAGGCTGCCCATGTTTTTGCGGTCGGTGAGTTGGGATTTTGGGACAGTTTGGATGTGAAGGTTTGTCGATCGTTTGGGCGAAATCCTACCTGTTGTAAACCCTGCAAAACTTTGCCACGGACTTCTTCTGACTGACTATCTAAAACTGAGATGGCGGTCGATCGCTGTACTAAAAGCTCACCGAGAAAGCCACTTGCGAGTTCTCCTCCTGCCCCATCCGTCCCGCGATACAGATAGCGAATTAAAAGATCGATCGCGGCTCGATCGTCCTGCATTCCTCGCTGTCGTAGTTGTGTGAGATAGTCCGTGGTTCGACTAAATTCGCTGCCGCAAAATACCCGCGTCAAGTTTAGCGACACCCAGCCCTTGGTCGGGCGGCTAATTTCGAGCCAGCCGTTGTCACTGCTCACCACTGCCAAAGATTGTAGACGATCGAGTTTGCCGACAATATTGGCTTGAACGGTGGGACGCGATCGTACAGTGGTCGGCGGATTGGGGTCGTCTATTATGGTGACACTCGATCGCCTGCCTGATCAGTTTGGGCCGAGCGATCGCTAAAGGTTGTCTAGAGCAATCACATCCTTCAAGTAAAAACCAATCAGCCACAGATTCAACTACAGTTGAGGTGTATTCTAAGTTGCAGCCTAAAGCTCATTCAGACTTCGTTCTAGTTTAGAAAAATTAGCCCTTGACATTTAAGATTCGATTCCGAATTCTTCTCCTTGATGCCATTGGTTCGTTTGGTTAACCAATTGCGGGAGAAGTTGTCTATGTCTTTGATCGATAGCTCGGCAATTCCTAAAAACCGCTTGCTAGCAGCATTGCCCCTCAAAGATTACGAGCAGTTAATACCTTATCTAGAGGCCGTAGCGCTCCCAATTAGAACAGTCCTCTACCGAGAAGGGGAAATGATCGATTGGGTGTATTTTCCTTCTGATTCTATGGTATCTCTGGTAGTCATTATGGAAGATGGGGCTACTGCCGAAGTTGCGCTAGTTGGCAAAGAAGGCATGATTGGAGTCACTACTTGTTTGGGTAACACGATCGCTCGAAATGAAGCAAATGTACAAATCGCAGATGGGGCGATGCGAATGTCAGCCCATCAGCTAAAAATCGAGTTCGATCGCGGTGGTGCGCTTCAACAATTACTGCTACGCTACACAGAATTAGCTTTTAGCCATGCGTCGCGCCTTGCTGCCTGCAATCGGTTGCACACGATCGAAGAACGGCTAGCTCGCTGGCTGCTGATGGTACAAGACTCGATGGAGATTGATCAATTTCCTTTGACGCAAGAGATTATCTCTCAGATGCTAGGCGTTCGGCGCTCTGGAGTTACGCTGGTCATCGGAGTGTTGCAGAAAGCAGGGATCATTCAGAGCAGTCGGGGAATGGTTAGGATTTGCGATCGCCCCGCTCTAGAAGCTGTCGCTTGTGAATGTTATGGCGTGATGCGATTAGAGATTGATCAGTTGAGCAGTTTTAGACCAGGTTTTGAGCCTTTTCGCTCTAGCGAAAAGGCCACGATTAATTTGAGTTTTTTGATGTCGCTTTCAACAAATCGACGACCCCTTTGACCAAGGTTTCCAGATCAACAGGTTTAGTGAAATGCCCTTGAAAGCCTGCCAAAAATCCCTGGAGTCGATCTTCTTCGCGGGTACACGTCGTAACGGCGATCGCCAAAATGGGCGTTTCTCCTCGTTGAGCTTCTAGCAGCCTGACGCGACGAATTAGAGAGTAGCCGTCTTCTTCTGGAAGACAAATTTCACTGATCAAAATGTCAGGTCTAGACTGCTGAAGTGTCTCTAATCCGTCCTTAACTGAGGCAACCGTCACAACATCGGCACCATACGCTTGAAAAAAACAAGTAAGAAGCGCTCTGGTATCGAGATTGTCATCTACAATCAAAAACTGTAGCCCGACCAGCGGCAAAGCATCGGCGCAATTACTTGTGTTGTTTGTAGACTGACAATCCTCGCGCTCAAATCTCATTTCGCTACCCATCAGAAGTTTAGACCGAGGGTTAGAAACCTTCTGATAGAAAGGATAGAATTGTCAATCGCTCCCTTCTGTACGTTTTTGACGATCGCCCTTTACTGAATGGAAGCTCCTCATTTGTAGAGGATTTAGAGGCTATTTAGATTTGTGAGATGATGGTTGAATGGTCGTTCATCGCAACGAGGTATAGGCATTTTTATACTTTTCAACCATCATCTCAGACCTAGGAACCTATGGCGATCGCAGCGGTTTAGGGCTGTTGGGCTAGTTCCATCAAGCGGCGAATCCGTTCCTCTGTCGAGGGGTGAGTGCGAAAGAGACACTGCAAGCCTTTGGTCGAAAGAGGATTGACAATCAGCAACAGTGACATCGACGGATTGCCATTCATTGGGATCTGATGTCCCACTTCTTCTAATTTTTGTAAGGCACTCGCCAGCGCTAGAGGATTGTGAGTAATCTGGGCCGATCCCTGGTCAGCGGCATATTCACGAGTGCGAGAAATCGCCAACTGAATCACTGTCGCTGAGAGCGGCGCGAGAATGATCAAAAAGAGTAGCCCAAACGGATTTGTGGCGCGGCGATAGTCACGATGAACCGGCCCATACAGTGCGCCAAAGGTGAGAATTCGTCCCAAAAAGGTGATGGCTCCGAGCTTTTTTCACGCTTTGCGATCGCTGCCACTTCTCGCAACTTTTGAAAACTGAGCAACTTTTGCACAGTAGCAGCGGGCACCTTTTGAGCCAACAAACCCGCCTGCTCACCAAACGGCTCTCCCAATTCCATCGCGACGACTTGCCATTTACCTTGCTGTCGCCGCACCAAAAACTGCACGATCGCATCCCCGACAGCGCCCTCCACGATCGCGTAATCATTAGCCATTGTGATGTCATGCAATCTAAGTGCCTGTTCTGAAAGTGGCTTGCGATTGTAAGCATCCATGACCGTCTGTTTCACGATCGCTTCGTCTGGCGTGCTGTCTGGGGATCTGGGGGCAGCGGGTTTGGGGGTCGGTAGAGTGGCTGGGGTGGGAGCGCTACAGCTAAAAATTGCGATCGACCCTGTTAGTAATGCCAAGTAGATCGACTTCATAGACTTGTTGACTCAATCAATTTGGGTTTGTTAGCCCTACAGAATTGACTCCCAAAATTCCTGGAAAGGGAATGAACCTTCATTTTGCACAAAAGGTTTTGGTGTAGACAGCTAGGGGTGAAAGTAAAAGGCGGCTCCGATCGCCGCATAGGTCACGAGCAACATTGATCCTTCAAGCCAGTTAGATTTGCCGTCGCCGCTAATAGAGTTAGTGATGAGAACGGCGATCCCCACGGATAACAGTTCAAACGCATTAAATTCTAGATTCATCGGTTGCCCAATGACTCGGCCGACTAAGACCAAAACAGGCGCAACAAACATCGCAATCTGTAAGCTAGACCCCATCGCTACCGCAACAGAAAGATCCATTTTATTTTTGACTGCAAACGTCACGGCGGTAATGTACTCCACTGCTCCACCAAAAATCGGGATCAAAATTACGCCCGTAAATAGATCCGTTAAACCTAGCGTGACAACCGCTTTTTCTAGACTGGAAACCAGAATTTCGGACACAAAAACCAGGGCGATCGTACAGACCAACAACAGCGCTACTTGCCGCCACAAGGCCGATTTTGCGTGAGAGGGGTGTTCAGCTTCGAGTTCATTTTCAGTTGCTACACCTTGATAAAGATAGGTGTGAGTCTTCATCGAAAACAGCAGCATCAAGCCATAAAACACCAGCAATAAAATCGATAAAACGACCGAGAAATCGTTTAGCGTTGTGAATTCTAAACTCTTGGCTGTGGTGAGATGGATGGCCGTCGGAGTCAGCAAAACCACCACTGCTAAATTGAGCGAAGATGCATTGAGACGAGCCACTGCGGGCTGAAAATCTTGTTCCTTATATCGCAAGCCACCCAAGAAAGTTGCCAGGCCTAGCGCCAGAAGCAAGTTGGCGATCAGCGTGCCTGTAATGCTGGCTTTGACCACATCGACGAGACCGGCCCGCAGCGCGACGATCGCTACAATCAATTCTGTCGCGTTGCCAAACGTGGAGTTGAGCAAGCCTCCCAGCGTTGGGCCGACCACTTCAGCGATGCCTTCGGTCGATTCGGCAATCAGGGCCGCAAGGGGAATAATTGCAAATCCTGATGCCACAAAGACCAGGACGGGCGGAAGCTCCCAATGTTCGGCGGCGATCGCCAGTGGGATAAAGGTCAACATTCCCAGCAGCACAGTTTGTTTGGTCGTCAATTTCATAGATTCGCTCCTCGCCTGTGAGATTAGATGATTAAAAGAGTAGAAGGTCGAGCCAGTGAGGTGCGATCGACTTCCAACCTCAAGACCGCTCACCAGTCTAATTCTTATTTTTCTAGAGAACCCTGTTTTCCAGAAACCTCACTCTTTGATCCTTCCATTCAAAACTAAGCGACCATTAGCGGGACTTTGCACAGGAAAACAGTTTGAGTCTAACGTTCGATGTCTAACGTCCAATGTCTAACGTCCACAGCCATCCGAATGAAGCCTGTCAGCAAATCTCAACTTTTACCCTTTCAGCCCTTGATGACTTTACGATAAGCTTGCCTCTACACAAATCATGCAAAGGAGCTTACGGATTCATGTCTACTGTGATGGTGCAACTGTTGTTGATTGGGTTGGTCGCAGGAATTGCAGGCGGAATGTTTGGCATCGGTGGGGGCGCGATCATGGTTCCGGCGATGGTGCTGCTGTTGGGAATGGATCAAAAGTTTGCGACCGGAACGTCTCTCGCGGCTCAAATTTTACCGATCGGCATTCTCGGTGCAGGCGTATATTACCGCAACAACAATCTCAGCATTCGAGACGCGGTTTTGATCGCTGCGGGGCTGGTCGTTGGCAATCTTTTGGGTGCTTTATTCGCCAATCAGCCATTTATCAGCAGCGAGATGATGAAAAAGCTATATGGGCTGTTTTTGTTTGCGATCGGAGCACGTTACCTGTTCTATCGCTAAAGCATTCTCAGATTTCTGAATTTGCTGTTGATAGTCTTCTTCGGTGATTAAATCTTGGGGACTCTCGACTCGATCGACAAACATCAGCCCGTTGAAATGATCGAATTCGTGTTGAAAAATTCGCGCCACAAAATCGGTCATTTCCATTTTTTGCAGCTTGCCATTGCGATCGCAGTACTCAATCTCGATCGCTCGACATCTCGGCACCCACCCCCGAATTCCTGGAACACTCAAGCACCCTTCCCACCCTTTAATCGTTTCGCTGGAATGGGAGAGAATGCGCGGATTCAAAATAGCGGTTGGCTCCATCTCAGGCGCATCGGGATAGCGAGGATTGGGACGCGATGCAACAATCATTAACTGACAAGATTGGGCCACCTGCGGCGCAGCAATTCCTACCCCGTTTGCCTGTTTCACTGTCACTAACAAATCATCAATCAACGCCTGAATTTTTTCGTCTCTAACCTCTAAAATCGGCAGCGCCACCTGACGCAAAATTGGATTGCCTAACTCGATAATCGATCGCAGTTCACCCATCGGTTTTAGAAACGTGAATTAAATAAAATCGTTATCTACGGAATCTTCGAGTTTATTAACTTTACAGTCTTTAGAAAATGTTGATTCATTGCGAGACGAATGGTGAAGCCATTGGAAACATATCCGGCATTCACCATTCGTCAGCTTCTACTCGTTTTGTGCGGTCTGAGTTGGAAAGGCCCCCGGTTGAACGGCCAGATTCACGGCTCGCCCGCCTCGACTGACTTCGACTTGCAGCCTTCCACCGACCGAACTGGCTTCTACGGCTTGCTGCACCTGATCGGCCGTCGTGACTGGCTGCCCATTGACCTTCTTGATCACATCCCCTGGTCGAATTCCTGCCCTCGCCGCCGGAGAATTTCGCATTACACCAGAGATCAAAACGCCCCGATCGTCCTGCACGGTGATACCAGACTGGCGATCGCTGTTAATTTGCCGTCTGAGTTCGGGTGTCAGCGTTGTCATCTGAATGCCTAGGTAGGGATGATCAACTCGCCCTGTAGCAATCAACTTCTGAGAAATGCGTTGAGCCGTGTTGATCGGAATGGCAAACCCCAGCCCCTGGGCACCGCCACCAATAATGGCCGTATTCATGCCGATCACTTCACCGCGCTGGTTGAGCAACGGGCCACCCGAATTACCCGGATTGATCGCCGCATCGGTTTGAATGAAGCTCACCCGCTTGTCAGGCACTCGGACTTCTGCGCTCGTGCGACCCGTGGCGCTAATGATCCCCGCCGTCACCGTATTATCGAGTCCCAACGGATTGCCAATGGCGATCGCCCACTCTCCAGGCTTCAACGATTCAGAGTTACCCAGCGTCACCGTCGGCAGACTGCTCGCTTGAATCTTGACCACCGCCACATCCGTCACCGGGTCTTGCCCCAGCACCTTGCCCTGAAACTCTCGACCATCTTTGAGCTTGACCGAAACAGTATCTGCCCCATTGACCACATGAGAATTGGTTAAAATCACGCCGTTTGCGTTGATGATAAAGCCTGACCCCGTGCCTCGCTCAACCCGCGTTGCTGGCATATCAGGAATCTCGGAGCCAAAAAACTGTCTAAAAAACGGATCATTAAAGATCGGCGGTACTCGGTTTCTCACTGTGCGAGAAGCGTTGATCCGCACGACGGCCGGCCCAACTCGATCAACAGCCGCCGCAATAAAATTTGGATCGGTAGCAGACAAAATGGCCGAGCTTCGACTCTGAGCAATCTGAGTATCGGCCGCTTGAGCAACCGCAGGCTGAGTTTGCAGAAAGTCAGGGGTAACCAAACGACTTCCGGCAAGCGCGGTTCCGGCTCCCACAAAGGGCAAAAGTATATAGAGAACAGACTGCTTCCAGGTCGATCGCCATGCAGCCAGACGAGTTTTAGAATCGTGGTTTGGCATATTCATCGCACTTCAGTTTTCCTTAATCGTAACCATTGGACGGTCATAAAATGACCTTCATGTAACAAGACAACCATCCGGAACTTAGCAGACCTCTCACTGTTTTCAAGAGATTTGAAGTCGGTCGATCGCACTCTAGACAAACCAGATGACCTTCCATTGCAATCTGCTTTGAGTTGCCCGTCAGGAGTCGTATCACAGAGCCATCAAATTTGGGATTAGCGCTTTTGTAGACGAGATTGCCGTCAGTTTGCTCCCTTGTTTTTGTAAGAGACGCTGTAAAAGAGAATGACTCCCTCACAGGGGTGCAAACTGTCATTTCAAGTTCATCTTTGAAACATGAAATTGACAAGCCTGGTTAGTACTTTATAAAAACAGGTGAATGAATGGTTAAGAGCGGTCTGATTGCTGAACTGTCCTCCCCCTAATTGCCCAGATACCAGCGAGTGCTGAGTTAGTGGCTTAGGTTAAAGTCTCTCAGAAGCAGTCTTTCCGCTCTTTTTTTATTTTAGCCCTTGCAGACAGGGCGCGCAGGCGGTCTCAAAGAACTTTTTTTAACTGAACAAAGCAGTCAATCTTTTTAGCATTGTAGAGTGCTGAGATTTTGGCAGGATGTCTGGAGCAAATTTGGGGCAGCCTGCATGACTTCTTAGTCCTACTTCTTTGCCCTGATGCGTCGATCGCTTTAGACAGCCAAAATCAAACCGTTCTCTAGCCTCTTTGAGCGCGCGATTAGACGCAAAGTTCGGGCAGCATTTCAAGAGGATGTTTGAAAAGTGTTTTTTCTGACGTTACAGTTTTTCGATCCGCCCTAAATCTCCCTTAAAAAGATGTCAGTTCGATAAACTTTTTCGTTTCGTTGCCAGGGGATTCGCCCCCTAAATCCCCCATTCTGAGGGACTTTGAATCAGCATAATTTCTTTGAACTCTGGAACTTTCTCTGGGTCAAAGTCCCCCAATTTTGGGGGATTTAGGGGGCTGAAGCTGATCGCAACGAAGCGAGTCACTCTCATCGAACTGACGTTAAAAAGGTGGACTTTGAGGTCTTGTTCCCTTTTTTAAGGAGGGCTAGGGGGATCTCCTGACGATTTGATACTTTTCAAACATCCTCTGAGAAGAAGCGGGATCATCTTAATGTGAATTCGCTCAGGTTCTTTCGCGTCAATGTGTGAGACTTTTGCTTTCAACCGCCAACTCTGAGAGATTTTATGACAAGCGTTCCGGCTAAAGCTCTTCATTCACGAAGGAGTTAGAGAGACGTTCCTAAATTCGCGACTACAGCCAATCAATTTGTCGAATTTGCGTCCTTTTGGGCACACAGTTATCACCAAAAGCTTTGATCAGAAACGCTTAGGGTTGACTAAGTTAAGAGCGCGATCGCATGTGGTCAAAAACAGCCTCTCTCAACCAATTGCCCATCATTCATATTCGACAAACTAAAACATCGAGTCTACTAAATCTATCTCAAATCAAATCAGTTATCTTTAACAAATGTCTTAAGTGAATGCCTTAGAAACAATCGCCATTAAAAGGTGAAAAACCTACAACCTCAGTGTAATATAAACTAAGCGGCTAACATTAAGTAAGACTTGCTTGCCATCGTCTGTTAGCACCCGCCAACAACCCAACTGCACTGTTATTATTTCAAACCCAAGTTGATGAGCAAAAAGAAAAAGATTGAGCCTCTTGTTGGTGAAACACTCCTCAAGAAGGTTAAGGAACTCGAAAACCTCAACAAAGAAGAAAAAGCAAGAGAGTGCGGCTATTACACAGTGACCAAAAACGGTGTAGAGCGCGTCAACATGATGAAGTTTTTAAACGCGCTAATTGATGCGGAAGGCATTGAGCTTGACGGCAAGCAAAATACCAACGGGCGAGGTGGTCGCAGTGCCAGCTATCGGATTAGCGTCCAATCAAATGGCAATCTGTTAATCGGCGCAGCCTACACCAAACAAATGGAACTGCAACCTGGTGATGAGTTTGAGATTTCTCTAGGGCGCAAGCACATTCATCTACGTCAGGTTGAGCGACCCGAAGATGCCTTGCTGACTGAAGTGGAATAAACGCAACTAAAATTTGGCTGGCTGCTGCTCATCTTGCTGTTACTTATTGCTGTTACTTAGCGCGCGCTCAAAAACTGCTGGCTGAAGTAGAAAAATCGGATTGATCGTCGTCAATCAAAGACAGCTTCCCCGGAGTTTTTGATGCAATTTGCTCAACCCACTTGCCCAATCCAGGAGATTTCCTGAGCCACATCTTTTGCTTTTCTCAGAAATCCTTCTGTCTGTATTAAGGTAAGAGTACAGCACTGAATTTTTGTAAGCTCACCTCTGGCTGATTCAACTCTATGGAAAACATTGACTGGCTAAACGTAGCACCCGCCGGACTTGCGATCGCAATCTTTCTCGGCGGAATGCTGATGATGTTCACCGGGATTTGGACGGCTCGAAATAAGTGACTTTCACAAGCTATTGAATCTCAGGTAGGCGAGAAATCACCGATGTAGAAGTTGCTTGAGAAGTCTGAGGTAATTTATCCGCTTGGATTTTGATCGACAGGTAGGGCAACAGAACCGATCTCGTCAGAGCGAGGTTGTAAGCCAGATCAATATCTTCTCGCTCCAACATGCCAAGAATTTGATGGGGAGCCGCTCGATCCAGAACAGGGAGTTGGTGAATGCCACGGGCAGACATGCGATCGCGGGCTTCGGCAACTGGTTCGTCTTGATAAGCGTAGAGCAGTTCTTTGGTGCAGATTTCGCCAATTCTTTGAGCTTGCAGCGACTGATCGAGGTCACAAGCTTTGACTTGAGCGTGTTCCCAGCGAGTGATTGACCGATTGATGTCTTGCAGTGTCACGATTCCTAGCAGTTGGTCTTGGCTATCGACGACCAGGGCGCTGTGCAAATGATGTTCGGTGAGTGACCAGCCCGCTTCGACCAGGGGCAGCGACTCAGAAAGCAGGAGAAATGTTGTCTGCATGGCATCCCCCACAGCGATCGTGTTGAGGATTTGTTGAGCGCGATCGGCTTCTTGAGGAGACTCAATTTTTTTGAGATTTGTCCCGCGTTCTGGAGACTGATTCAATCGCTCCACTAGCCACACGCTCAAGCCCACCGCCGCCATCAGGGGCAACACGATCCGATAGTCACGAGTCATCTCAAACAGCAGCAAAATCGCCGTCAGTGGAGCATTGACACTCGCCGCCAAAACAGCCGCCATTCCCACCATCGCATAGGCAGGCGGAGCCGCAATACTCGCTGCAAACCAGGGCAAAGCAAACGGCAAAATCTTTCCGTAGGCGGCTCCCAACGTTGCGCCCAAAAACATAGCTGGGGCAAACACACCACCCACCAGACCACTGCCCAGACTAATCGCCGTTGCAAACAGTTTGACCACCAATAGCGCCACGAGCAATCTGAGAGAAAA